>NZ_JNKD01000058.1:0-16595 GCF_000701925.1 Ruminobacter sp. RM87
CGAAAAGCTCTAGAAATGAAAAAATCCCTCTCTGTGGAGGGATTTGATAGAACTAGTTTTTATACTAGATCGGTTAAAACTAGCAAAATTTGGGGCACAAGGATAGCTAGGTACATTAGATAATTTTTCAAAAGGGGCTTAACAAGGGTTTACACGGAATCGCGTTCACTCTCAGAGATTCTCTTCGACTTGTTTGGCATACCTTACCCAAAGAAGCAAATCAAAAATTAGAAACTATGATCTGCGGAGTTAGGGATTAAAACCCCGTTATCAATCTAGTGATCAATAACGGGGTTCATACTATTTAGCTCGGTTTATTATTTTAGATACCTTGTTTACTTCTTTAGATTCTCACAGTTTGTCTGCATAGCGCAATCAGTCATTGATTTAACCTGATCTCTAATATTATCTGATTCTTTTTTTAGATTTGCGTTATATCCGGTGATATTTTTACATTCCTCATCTTCTTCGTCGCATGTTTCATACGCAAATGCATTAGCTGTTATCATAAATACTGATACAATTAAGCATAAGAAAGGTGCTATTACCAATGTTATAAGCTTTGATAGTAAATTCACTTTATATAACCTCCAACGTATGAGCCGATTATAATTTTATGCAAATTCAAAAAACGTGCTCTGTTGCTTAAACAAACAAAAAATTAACATTTCTTGTTTTCTTTATGATTAATATCATGTTTTATTATTAGATAGCTTATATGATTTTTTGTTCCATCTTATGTACATCACAATAGAATTTATCAGATAGAAACACCACATTAAAAGTATAGCTACTGGTTGTCCTTCTCCTTTGTAAAAAGGGATTATCCATAACCATATGCTTAAAATATTTAACAGTATCCATAGTAACCAGTTTTGTGAATATCTTTTAATTGTCAGTATCAGTCCTGTAGTCGCAAGTATTGATGTGGTGGCATCTATATAGGGCCTTTTCCCTCCTATCTGTTCCAGAATATACCCTGTTATTAGAGTTGCTATAATTACGGTAGTAGTGACCAGAATAATTTTATTTTTTCCAAGACTGCGTTTTACCACCTCATAATCTTTTGTACTTATATTTCTAATCCAGCAGAAAATACCATATATATTCAGTGGAATGAATATGATTACTTTTACACATACTTCTCCATAATATTTGTATTTGTAGGAAATATAAGCGTAAAGTACAGAATTGATTAACCCAAAAACGAAAGCTCCTAGTTTCCCTTTTCCTGTAAGTATGGCGGCAATACAACCTGTAACCGCTGCGGTAAGTGACACCAGAAATTCAGTCGTAAATAATCGGTTATTATCAGGATTAAGTTTCATTATTGTTAATAGACTTATGACTGTAACACCACCGATAAGCCATGCTAATTCTGTTCGGTTCCATCCTGACGTTTCTTCGTGAATAAAATCTCTGAAGCTTTTTATTGATACTTTTTCTGTTTGTTTTGCCTGATTTGTTAAGTTGTTTGAAGTCATTTTAATTACGAATTTTTTATTATGATAAAAAGGGAAGAATACATCGTGTATTCTCCCCCTTATTTCTGTATGTTGGTAACTATATTAGTAGTCTAATTATGCATTAGTCTGAGAAGCGGCCTTTTCTTTCAGGTACTTGATAGTCTTTTCAATTCTGGCAATGCAGCGTTCTCTGCCAACAAGTTCCATGGTAATTCCCATTTCAGGAGAAACACCTAAACCGGTAATGGCAAGGCGTAAAGGCATGCCTACTTTACCTAAGCCAACATCCATGTCAGTAGCAACTGATTTGAATGCTTCTTCAATTGGTTCGAGCTTCCATTCTGGTAAGTTCTTAAGCTTTTCCAAAGAGCGTTCAAGGGCTTCAGCACTGTTTTCTTTAAACCACTTTTTAGCGGCTTTTGGTTCATAGTCGGTATATTCCTGGTAGAAGTATACGGAATTTTCTGCCATTTCCTTAAGGGTTTTGCATCTTTCCTTCTGAGCGTTAACTACGTCTGCAAGTTTTGGACCTTTAGAGTAATCAATTCCAAGATTATCCATCTGCCATACGAGTTCTTCAGCTACTCTTTCTGCAGGAAGGGTTTTGATATAGTGCTGATTCATCCATTTCAGTTTATCAGTACTGAAAGCTGAAGCACTCTTTGAAACATTTTCCAGGGCAAAGTAGTTAATCATTTCTTCTATAGAGAAAATTTCCTGATTGCCATGTCCCCAGCCTAATCTTACCAGATAGTTCATAAGAGCTTCCGGTAAATAACCGTCATCGCGATACTGCATAACGCTAACGGCACCATGTCTCTTTGAAAGCTTGGTGCCATCATCACCAAGGATCATTGATACGTGAGCAAATACTGGAACAGGTGCTCCGAGAGCCTTGTAGATATTAATCTGTCTAGGTGTGTTGTTAATGTGGTCTTCACCTCTGATTACATGGGTGATACCCATATCCCAGTCATCAATAACTACACAGAAATTGTATGTAGGAGTTCCGTCGGTTCTTCTGATGACAAGATCATCAAGTTCAGCATTATCAAATTCAATATGACCTCTGATCTGGTCGTCGAAACCTACTTTACCTGATGTTGGATTTTTAAATCTGATGCAGTATGGTTCATCAGGAGAATGTTTGCTAGGATCTTCATCGCGACAGTGACCATCGTATCTTGGTTTGATACCCTGACGCTGCTGTTCTTCTCTAACTTCATCAAGTCTTTCTTTTGAACAATAGCACTTGTATGCAAGTCCTTTTTCCAAAAGTTCATCAATTACCTGATTGTAACGGTCAAATCTCTTAGTTTGGTAATATGGACCTTCATCCCAGTTCAGACCAGTCCATTTCATAGACTCGATAATGGCATCAATAGCAGGCTGAGTAGATCTTTCTCGGTCTGTATCTTCAATTCTAAGTACGAACTTACCATTGTTATGTCTAGCATAGAGCCAAGAATATAAAGCAGTACGTGCACCACCTACATGAAGATAACCTGTAGGACTAGGAGCAAAACGGGTTTTAATTTCCATTTTTTATTCCATTTAATTAACAAAGAAAAAATCACGATTATAGAATTTGGTCATATTCTAACATTTTTATAAATATAAGGTATTCTATTTTTAAGATGGCAAAACAATTATCTTGTGATTATGGGGAGCTTAGTGAGTGTTTTTAAGTTCTGTTGTTATGTTTTTAAAAATTTCAATCATAGGCTTGTAGTTACAAACAAAAGATTCTCTAGATGCTGTCAGCATGTCCTGACGGGAAACTTTTGAGAATTCCAGTTTAAACCCACAGTGTATCGCCCATGACCTCATGAATTCTCTCTGAACTCTGCCGTTACCTTCTCTAAAAGGATGTATGGCATTTATTTCAGAAAAATAAAAAGCACATCTTTCAACAAACCTTGGGAGAGTAAAATTATTCTGCTTGGTTTCAGTCTGAAGATCTTTGAAAAGCTTTGTTGCTTCTTTTTCTATGAATTTAACATGGCAGAACATATTTCCTTTGCCAATGTCTACTGTTCTGATTTTTCCAGCCCAGTCATAAAGATCCTGGAACAGGTAAAAGTGTATTCTGCATAAATGATCAAAGTCGAATCTCCCTTCCAGAGGCTTTTTTAACAGCTCAAGGAGGCGGAGCATTGAAAGAACTTTTTCTGTTTCAAAAAGTTCTGTTTCGTCTTTAATTTCCAGTTTGTTTCTTAAAACTTCCGTTCCGGGATAACAGTATGGATCTTGAGTATCATGCATTATTTTTCTTGAAAATTATCTTTGCGATTAATTCTTTGCGTATTTCTTCGCTACTCTTTCTTCCAGAGATGCAGTCATTTAACATAGTTAACTCATCGTCAGTCAGATTGAATCCTTCCATGTGCATTGTTGCCTGAACTTCTTTTACTGAAGCTTCGGACTGATAAATCTCAATAGGGGTTGTGATATTATTTTTCATGATTTTTTTATATTTATTAACGATGTAATTTTCTCTAAAAATATAGATATATTTTATCATATTTCATATGTTTTGAAAATGAAACTATGAGTGAAAAAGGTGGCAGAATATAAGATCGTAAAAGCCTCCGTTTATTCGGAGGCTTTAATTTAATGAAGTATTACAGAGAATATATTCTTGCACTGAATCCCTCAATGCATTTTTCGTCATGATTGTGATTTACTTTTGACGAAATGAGCATTTTTTTGTCTGATATTCCCAATTCTGTAAGTGACTGGGATTCCTCCCCGAGATTGCATACGGTAATACTCTTCGGTGTTGTAATGGTTATGATTTTTTTATCTTTGTTTAACACTACTTTAATGTCGTTTCGGCTGTGAATGCCTATAACCTTGCTCTTTTTCAAAGCTATGAGAGACTGATAAAAATTAAGAACTTCACTATGTGGCGAATCAGATGTACAGTCCATATCCAAACGACTGTCTATGAATGTTTTTACATCATGAGGTTCTTTTATTTCAACGTCAGGCATGAAAGAAAATTCGCGTTTTCTGCCTTCTCTTACAGCGTCAACAAGCCATTGGTCATTAAAACTTTCAAAAAAGTAGAACGGGTTCATTTCAGCATATTCTTCTCCCATGAAAATCATAGGTGTGTAGGGACTGGAAAAACAAATCGTTGCAGCAAGAAGAGCTTTGTCTATTCCGTAGGTGGTACTAATTCGATCACCATGAGGACGATTACCTATCTGATCATGATTCTGAATGTGTACAACGAGCTGTTCAGGTGGAATGTCTGAACCGTCTTCTCCCTGATAATTGTTATAAACACTGTTTAATTTGGTACCATCGTAGACAAAACCTTTTGTCAGAGCTTTGTAAATATCATCAATGGATCCGAAGTCTTTATAATGACGGAATGTTTCATGTGTTAAGTAACTATAAAGAGAATAGTTTAAGTCATCACACCATTGAGCATTAAAACCGAAACCATCTGATGAGGTAATGTGTTTGTCATTGCGAAGGTGTTCTGCAATCATGATTATCTTACGATGTTCTTTCTCTTCTATATCTTTAGCCAATCTGTTTATTTCAGTGAGAATATGTTTGGATGAACTGTCATAAACAAGGGACACTGCATCCATTCTGAAGCCGTCAAAACCAATCTCAGAAAGCCAGTAGTATGCGTTTGCCAGATAAAAATCTCTTATACCGTGTGAGTTTTCTGAATCAAAGTTTATTGCGGCTCCCCAAGGAGTATCAGCATTTTTGGTGAAAGGTGCCAGCATTCCGCTGTAATTACCTTCAGGCCCGAAATGGTTGTATACAACATCAAGTATTACGGCAATTCCTAAAGAATGGGCGAGATTAAGAAAATCTTCCAAATCACGATAGTTGCCATATCCCATATTCAGGGCAAACATGTATGTACCATCATATCCCCAGTTTCTTTCTCCGGGAAAAGCTGCAATAGGCATTAATTCAATCACATTAATTCCCAGCGTCTTTAGATATGAAAGTCGTTTGGTGGCTCCCTTAAGGGTTCCTTCTTCTGTAAATGTTCCTATATGCAGTTCGTAGATAACAGCATCCTTTGGATCTATTCCCTGCCATTTACTGAAGTCTGCTTTATGGGGATAGCAGATCATGGATGTGCTGTGTACGTCAAACGGTTGGTATTTTGAATACGGATCCGGAAGATATTCTGTTCCGTTTTTAACCAACCAATACAGGATACCTTCAGGGAGTTTATCGGTTTCGGCAGTAAAATATCCATCATCCTGTTTCTGCAGTTCAATAACTCTATGAGTTCTGTCTAGTTCAACAGCTAATGTATCGCAGAATGGGGCAAAAATTCTAAAACATCCGCGACCTTCATCATTTATGAAGTAACCAACCTTATTCATGATTCCTCCCGATTGTATGTTTTGTGCTTATATTTCTAGCTTAGATTCAAATATGGATAAGGTCTATATTTTGTATGGATAAACAAGGGATAATGCACAAAAAAAGCGATCGTGACCATATATCACGATCGCTATGTCTTAAGCAGTGTTAAAACAGGGAAAGATCCCTGTATTTACTGATATCTTACTTGTTCAGTTCCTTGAAGAAGTTAATCAGACCATTGGTTGAAGCATCATGAGCAGTGACCTTGTCCTGACCGGAAAGTTCTGGAAGAATCTTGCCTGCAAGCTGCTTGCCTAATTCAACACCCCACTGGTCAAAACTGAAGATATTCATGATTACACCCTGAGTGAAAATCTTGTGTTCATACATGGCGATGAGGGCACCGAGAGTTTCAGGGGTAATTTTCTTAACTAAAATAGAATTGGTTGGGCGATTACCTTCAAATACCTTGAATGGAACAAGCTTTTCGTAGTTTTCCTTGCTAATACCCTTAGCCTCGAATTCTGCAATTACAGTTTCCTTTGACTTACCGAATGCAAGAGCTTCAGTCTGAGCAAAGAAGTTAGATAAAAGCTTAGCGTGGTGATCGCCGATAGGATTATGACTGATTGCTGGAGCAATGAAGTCACAAGGAATTACTTTTGTGCCCTGATGAATCAGCTGATAGAATGCGTGCTGACCATTGGTTCCTGGTTCACCCCAAATGATAGGACCGGTCTGGTAATCAATCTTATTACCATCACGGTCAATGTATTTACCATTTGATTCCATGTTACCCTGCTGGAAGTAGGCTGGGAAACGATACATGTACTGATCGTAAGGTAAAATTGCTTCTGATTCAAACTTGTAGAAGTTGTTGTACCAGATTCCGATTAAAGCAAGGATTACAGGAATATTCTTTGAAAATTCTGTATTGCGGAAATGACAGTCCATTTCGTAAGCACCGGCAAGAAGCTTTTCAAAGTTGTCGAAACCAACAGCTAAAGCAATAGATAAACCGATAGCAGACCATGAAGAGTATCTGCCTCCAACCCAATCCCAGAATTCAAACATGTTTGCGGTATCAATACCAAATTCTGAAACAGCCTTTGCATTAGTAGAGAGGGCTGCGAAGTGCTTTGCTACATGAGCCTTGTCTCCGGCGTGCTTTAAGAACCAGTCTCTTGCGGTGTGAGCATTGGTCATGGTTTCCTGAGTTGTAAAGGTCTTTGAAGCAATCAGGAATAAAGTGGTTTCAGGGT
Organism: Ruminobacter sp. RM87; assembly: GCF_000701925.1. Taxonomy (NCBI): domain Bacteria; kingdom Pseudomonadati; phylum Pseudomonadota; class Gammaproteobacteria; order Aeromonadales; family Succinivibrionaceae; genus Ruminobacter; species Ruminobacter sp. RM87. The sequence goes on from NZ_JNKD01000058.1 coordinate 7,082, forward strand.
TGAGCTTCTTTAAAGTTTCAGCAATATGAGTGCCGTCAACGTTGGAAACAAAGTGTGGAGTGAGTCTGGTTCTGTAAGCTGCTAATGCTTCGCTGATCATGCATGGACCAAGATCACTACCACCGATACCGATGTTAACAACATCAGTGATTTCCTTACCGGTATAACCCTTCCATTCGCCTGAAATAATCTTTGCGCAGAATGCCTTCATCTTTTCGAGTACGGCATTAACTTCTGGCATTACGTCCTTTCCATCAACGAGAACAGGCTTGTTGGACTTGTTTCTTAAAGCTGTGTGAAGAACGGCTCTGTTTTCGGTAACGTTAATCTTTTCACCACTGAACATTGATTCAATGGCACCTGAAAGATCAGTTTCTTTTGCAAGGTTGATGAGAAGATTTAAGGTTTCCTGATTAATTCTGTTCTTTGAAAAGTCAACCAGAAAGTCAGGATTGAGCTTTAAAGAAAAGTTGTTGAAACGATTGCTGTCAGCCTTGAAATGATCTGCAATGGTAACATTTGAAATGGCTTTGAAATGTTCATTGAGTGCTGCCCAGGCAGCAGTCTTGGTAGGGTTAATATTTTTCATAACATTTACCTGTAAGTATTAAGTTTGTTGGCTGAATGAATTTTTAAAGAGGTTAATAATTCATTCAGCCATGATAAGTAAAATACTTGCATATTTTACACGATACGACTCTTGTTTGTTAAGTAGAATAAATGAGAGGTGCATATTTAAGTATAACAGCTGTATAAACCTGATGTGTTTGCCATTATCTGATGACGTATTAGGATATGTTTTTAAAAGTAAGTTCTTTTGGCATGCAGGTACGAGCAACCTCAATAAAGGCCTTTACGGCTTTATCTTTGTTTTTGGACTGGTTTGTACATAGTCCCACATTGAATGGAGTTATGTCATTGGGACGATCAATGATTTGTACATCTCCGGCGCTTGAACTCTGCATGAGAACAGCCTCGGGAATAATGGCGATTCCCATTCCAAGAGCTACAAGAGATACAATTGCCTCATTTCCTGCCACCTGAGCGATAACGTTGGGTTTAATGTTCTTTCGGTTGAACCAGACATTGATTTCTTTTCTTAGAGCTCCCTGTTCCGATACGACATAGGGAACTGTTGTCATGTCTATTTCCCCTTTTTTCAGCCATTGCTGTGGTATTTTTTTTGGGGCTATGAACACTAATGGTATTTTGGTGAAACCGTGTGTTATCAATCCCTGCGGTATGTGTGGAGGAATGGCGGCAATTGATAGATCCGCTTCATGGTTGATTATTTTATCAAGAGCTAGCGCAGCATCACCGGTTTCTATTTTCAGGTCAATGTTTGGGTACAGAAAACGATATTGATTAAGTAATTCAGGCAATAGACAGACACAGGCTGTAACGGAACAGAATATTTTTAGGTTACCGGTCATCGTTTCGGATACAGCTTTCAGTTCTTCCTTTATTTTCAGGTAGTTCAAATAGTATTCGCTGGCGAATTCTTTAAATTTTTTGCCGGCAGCTGTCAGTTCTACTGTCTGGTTGTCTCTTTCGAAAAGCTTAGCACTAAGCTCTTCTTCCATTCTGGCGATTGTCCGGCTGAGTGTTGAAGGGGTAACGGCGCAGTGCTCTGCTGTACGTCTGAATGACAAAAAATTACTGAGAGAAAGGAATAAATAAAGTTCAGATGTATCCATGATTTTTTAATAATAAAGTTTCTGTACTTAGCTGTTTTTACTTGTGTAAAGTCCCTATAATCAATATTTACTAAAATTTTAATATTATGTTGCGTATTATGCAACGCAATATTGCATATATATCACTTTTAGCAATAACTACATTTGTGTATAATTACGTTGTGTTTATTTTTAATACAATCTTATTTGAATAACGGACAGGATAAAAAATGTCAAATTACTTCAATACTTTAAATTTACGTGAACAGTTAGCACAGTTAGGCTGCTGTCGTTTTATGGCTCGTGAAGAATTCGCCTCAGGTTGTGATTTCTTAAAGGGTAAGAAAGTTGTAATCGTTGGTTGTGGTGCACAGGGTTTAAATCAGGGTTTAAATATGCGTGACTCTGGTCTTGATGTATCTTATGCATTACGTGCTGAAGCTATTGCTGAAAAGAGAGCTTCTTTCAAGCGTGCTTCTGAAAATGGCTTCAAGGTTGGTACTTATGAAGAATTAATTCCAACTGCTGACCTCGTAATCAACCTTACTCCTGATAAGCAGCATTCTCCAGTAGTTAAGGCCGTTATGCCTTTAATGAAGGAAGGTGCAGCTCTTGGTTATTCACATGGTTTCAATATCGTTGAAGTTGGTGAACAGATTCGTAAGGATATCACTGTAGTTATGGTTGCTCCAAAGTGCCCAGGTACAGAAGTTCGTAACGAATATGTTCGTGGTTTCGGTGTTCCTACCTTAATTGCAGTTCACCCAGAAAACGATCCTAAGGGTGAAGGCTGGGATATCGCTAAGGCTTGGGCTGCCGGTACCGGTGGTCATAAGGCTGGTTGTCTTGCTTCTTCTTTCGTTGCTGAAGTTAAGTCAGACCTTATGGGTGAACAGACTATTCTCTGCGGTATGCTTCAGACCGCAAGCTTACTCGCTTTTGATAAGATGGTTGCCGGCGGTATTGATGCTGGTTATGCATGTAAGCTTTTACAGTACGGTTGGGAAACTATCGGTGAAGCACTTAAGTTCGGCGGTATCACCAATATGATGGATCGTCTGAGCAATCCTGCTAAGATCAAGGCTTTCAACATGGCTGAAGAATTAAAGGTTATTATGCGTCCTTTATATCGTAAGCACATGGATGACATTGAAAGCGGTAAGTTCTCTGAAACCATGATGAAGGACTGGGCAGATAACGATAAGGATCTGTTACGCTGGAGAAAGGAAACTCAGGAATCTGCTTTTGAAAATGCTCCTGCATGCAGCACTGAAATTTCTGAACAGGAATATTTTGATAAGGGTATTTTCATGGTTGCTACCATCAAGGCTGGTGTTGAATTAGCATTCGAAACCATGACTGAATCTGGTATTTACCCTGAATCAGCTTACTACGAATCATTACACGAACTTCCATTAATTGCTAACACAATTGCTCGTAAGCGTCTGTATGAAATGAACGTAGTTATTTCTGATACCGCTGAATATGGTAACTACCTCTTCTCTAATGCTTGTGTACCTTTACTCAAGGAAAAGTTCATGGATAAGGTTACCCTTGAAGATATCGGTGTAGGTTTATCTTCTGCTGATACTTCTGTTGATAACCAGACTCTTATTGACGTAAATGACAAAATTCGTAACCACCCAATCGAAGTTGTAGGTCATACTCTTCGTGGTTACATGAAGGACATGAAGCGCATTGTTTTTGGTAAGTAATTTGTTGCCGGAACAATTATAAAAACTAAAAAAAGGGGAAGGAGCTGTTATGCTTCTTCCCCTTTTTCATATACTGTTTTACTCTGTTACAACATTTTTATTTTTTTGTACCATGCTTGTATTCTGGCTTTATGTTCATAGTAGCCTCAGTGTCGTTTAATCCGTATTGAGTTGTACGATTTCTCCCGTGCTCTTTTGAAAAGTACAGGCAGTTATCAGTGCTTACAAGCCATTCCTGTGCACTTGGAATAGTCTCGGAAAGAGTACACAAACCAAGACTTATTGTAAATTTGATAACCATATCTTCATAATATACGGTGTGAGCTTCAACGGCCTTACGAATACGTTCAGCTACCATGAATGCTGACTCTCTGTTTGCATCAACCAACAGAATTGCAAATTCTTCGCCGCCATATCGTCCGGCAATATCTGTGCTTCTTATCTGTTTCTTCAGAATGGCAGAAACTTCCCTGAGAACAGCATCTCCTGCAGGATGTCCGTAGGTATCATTCACATTTTTAAAATGATCTATATCGAACATCATTAATGTTATTGGCATGAGTGTTCTCTTATTAATGTTGTATTGCTGCTTGAGACATTCTTCCCAGTAACCACGATTGTAAAGAGTTGTAAGTCTGTCGGTAATTGATAGCTCATGCAGCCTTTTATTTGCATCCTGTAGGGAGAGTTTTGAGCTTGCTTCATCTGTTACATCGTAGATAATTACCGTTACTTCTTCACATTGTCCGGTTAGTGACATCACAGGAATGAAAGTGAAGTTCATCATCATCTCTGATGATGTGCCGGTAAAAGGACGACTGTTTGCGAATTTGAATACTTCCTTATGCTGTTCCCACGAACTGAATACAAGCGTATCCATGGAAAAAGCTTCAACAATTTTATCTTTCAGCCATGAGTTTGCTAATTCTGGGAAGAATTCAAAAATACTGTGGTCATTGATTTTATAACCTTCAATGCCACTTTTGGTTTCCATAAAACTGTTCCAGATTTTTACTTTAAAATTTTTGTCCAGAACAATAACCCCTACATTCAGATTCTGAATGATGGTTAAGCTTCGATGAAGGTCGTGAATTTCGCTAAGATTATCAAGAATATCCGTCATACCAGTGCCATAATTTCCTTAAGTTTTTCTGAAGTGGAGTGATTAAATAGTATTTGGAACTTTATGTTCATGTTTAAATCTTTAATTACGTATGTCAGCTCAACATTCAGAATCTTACTGTTTATTAGTTCAGGGTTAGTTAGATTGTGTTCAACGTTTGGCGAAACCAAACCCGGAAAATTGAAGTTAATAATATAGTTTATCTGATGAGTAAAATTACGCATCAGAGTACCGGAAATAATACTTGCAAGCTCTATAACCATTGAGTTTTTGGCTTGATCATCAAGTTTCTGATTATCTGTTACAGCCTTTGTATAAGTGTTAATATCCTTGGAGGAGAAATAGATAAGACTTTCACCAAGAATTCCATCTCCGTCAAATCCCTGACTAACGATGATGTTGCCTGTGATATCTAACCAATGTTGAATATCACTTGAAATTTTTCTGCCTGTTTCTATTTTTATATTTGGCAGAGGCATGGTAACGAATAGGTTAAGCATGTCTGCGATTTTGCTGGCTGCCAAACCTGTGGCTATATTGATTTTTTCTCCTAATTCATCAAAAGGTTTATTTTCACTGTGATCTATTGCTATTGAAGGATCTGTCAATTCTTCAAGATCATCTTCATGACACAGACCATATTTTGTCAGTAGTTCATGCAGTTCATCTGGCACCAGAGGTTTTTTGATGAAAGCAAGAACCTTGTACTTTTTTATGATTTCCAGAGCCTGTTGCTGTATATCGCCTGAAACAACGATAATCATGACTCTGAGACCTTCCTGTCTTACGGCTTCCAAAACTTCGTAACCATCCATAACAGGCATGTTTAGGTCAAGAAACATCAGTTTACCTTTCCCTTCACGCAGAAGCTCCATGGCTTCTTTACCATTAGATGAAGTGTAAAGGTTTTTTACCAATTTTTTAGGAATAACCCGAATAAGCTGATTTCTTGCAAATTTGGAGTCATCACAAACAATAATGTCTAGGGCCATATTTTTGCCGTCCAAATCTAAAAATAATAGAAAAAATTAGAAAGCTACAATTTAAATTCTATTATAAAGGAGTGGTATAGTTGATATCTCGATTATAAAAATGTGACGACTTTAGACAATAAGATAATCATTAAGACTCTTTGATTTTTTTAATAAGATATAAAAATATATTACTTGTGTATAAAATTATTAATAATTCTTATATAAAATAAAAACCGTTACGGCTAATCCATAACGGTTTTACATTGTTAATAACTTTTTAAAAGCTTATTTCTGTATCAGAGAGATATCAGCGATATGAGTGAACATATCTCTCAACTGTCTCAGCAGTGCAAGACGATTATTTTTGACTGCAGCGTCTTCACAGTTAACCATAACCTTATCAAAGAAGTTATCAACAGGCTCCTTTAGAGAGGAAAGAGTTGACAATGCATCAGTATAGTTACCTGCGTTGTAGAACTGAGCTGTAGTAGCAGAAATGTCAGACATTGCTTTATAGAGTGCGATTTCTGCTTCTTCCTTTAACAGAGATTCGTTAAATGCAGGATTTCCTTCAGCCTTGGCAAGAATGTTTCCTACACGCTTGTTTGATGCTGCAAGAGATTCAGCTTCGTTCAGTGTTTTGAACTTTTCTACTGCTTTGATACGCTTGTCAAAGTCGAAAAGATTGGTAACACCGGTGGCCAATACAGACTGAACTATATCTGCACCGATTCCTGATTCCTGATAGTATGCCTTGAATCTGCCAAGAATATATTCAACCACATCGTTTACAACGTTAGTGTTGGTTAATTTGTCAGCATAAAGTTTAGCAGCAAACCCAATTAAAGGTCTGATATCAAGATTGAGTTCCTTTTCAATTGCAATACGGATTACACCAATAGAAGCTCTTCTTAAACCGAAAGGATCTTTATCTCCTTTAGGAATCTGGTTAATACCGAAGATACCAGTAAGGGTTGTAATTTTCTCAGCAATGCTTACAGCACATGAAACCTTGTTTGAAGGAAGGCTGTCACCTGAAAATCTTGGCATGTACTGTTCATTCATTGCTAACGCAACTTCTTCTGGTTCGCCATCAATTCTGGCGTAGTGCATACCCATAATACCCTGAGTATCAGTAAATTCCATAACCATATTGGTCATTAAATCGCACTTTGACAGGAGGCCAGCTCTTTTTGCATATTCTGGGTTTGCACCAATCTTGTTGGCAATTTCTGTTGCGACTTCAGCAACGATTTCAGATTTATCGGCTAAAGAACCGAGCTGTTTCTGGAATAGTATGGTCTTAAGACTTTCGAATCTGGACTGAAGAGTTTTCTTCTTATCTGTATTGTAGAAGAATTCCGCATCAGCAAGTCTAGGTCTAACAACTCTTTCATTTCCTGAGATTACCATTTCAGGATTTTTGGAAATGATGTTGCTGATAAATATAAAGTTAGGTAACAGCTTACCATCACGGTATACAGGGAAATATTTCTGATCGCCTTTCATTGTATGAACCAAGGCTTCAGCAGGAACTGCAAGGAATTTTTCTTCAAATTTCGCTGTCATCAGAACTGGATATTCAACTAAAGAAGTAACTTCTTCAATCAAGTCTTCATCCATGTCTGCTGTGCCGTTGAGATCTTTTGCCTGTTTGGTGATTGCATCAACAATCATCTTTTTACGTCTTTCGTAATCGGCAATAACCATCCCCTTGGTTTCAAGAATTTCAGGATATTCATCAGCTGAATTGATTTCGAATTCACTTTCACCCATGAATCTGTGACCACGAATAGTACGTGAAGATTCTAGTCCTAAAATTGAACCTGGAATGAGTTCATTTCCAAACAGCATTGTCAGAGTATGTACAGGACGAACAAATAATTCTCTCTTGCTTCCCCAATGCATAAGCTTAGGAATAGGGAGGGCACCAAGAGCTGTTTTTACAAAATCAGCAATCAGTGAAACAGTGTTCTGTCCTGATTTAACGGTACGATAGACAAGCCATTCTCCTTTTGGAGTCGTAATTGTTTCTGCCTGAGACAATTCAATCCCCTGAGCCTTAGCCCAAGCCTGTCCAACCTGAGTAGGCTGACCATCCTTGAATGCAACCTGAACTGATGGACCTTTGATTTCTACTGATTTATCAGGCTGTTTTTCGCTAAGACCGATAACTTTTAAAGCTAGTCTGCGAGGAGTTGCATACCATTCAACTGAACTAAAGGAGAGATCTGCCTTCTTTAATTCGTTGGTAAAACCGTCTTTGAACGCAACTGCCAGCTTACGGAGTGCCTTTGGTGGTAATTCTTCGGTACCAAGCTCCACAAGTAAATTTTTATTAGCCATTACTTGCTTTCCTTATTAGTTTTGCAGATAGGGAAACCTAAAGCTTCACGAGCGTTGTAGTAAGCTTCGGCTACACCTTTGGATAAAGTTCTGATTCTGAGAATGTAACGCTGTCTTTCTGTAACAGAGATCGCGTGTCTTGCATCTAGAAGGTTAAATGCGTGAGCTGCTCTTAAAATTCTTTCGTATGCAGGCAGAGGCAGTGGTTTTTCTAAAGAGAGAAGTCTCTGACACTCTTTTTCACTTGCATCAAAAACAGAGAAAAGAAAATCAACATCAGCGTATTCAAAGTTATAAGTAGACTGTTCAACTTCGTTCTGGTGGAAAACATCACCATAGGTAATATCACCAGCTGGAGTATGAGCCCAAACCAGATCGTAAATGTTGTTTACCCCCTGGATATACATGGCTAATCTTTCAAGACCATATGTTACTTCACCTGTAACAGGGAAACATTCAAGACCGCCAACCTGCTGGAAGTAGGTGAACTGAGTTACTTCCATGCCGTTTAACCATACTTCCCAGCCTAAACCCCATGCACCGAGAGTTGGGTTTTCCCAGTTATCCTCAACGAATCTGATGTCGTGTGTTGACGGATCGAACCCCAGTTCCTTCAATGAACCAAGGTATAATTCTTGAATGTTGCTTGGCGAAGGTTTGAGTACCACTTGAAATTGGTAATAATGCTGTAATCTGTTCGGATTTTCACCATAACGACCATCGGTAGGTCTGCGAGATGGCTGAACATATGCACAGTGGTGAGGTTCAGGACCAATGGCACGAAGGAATGTCTGAGGGTGAGAAGTACCGGCACCCACTTCCATATCGAAAGGCTGTGCAATCATGCATCCCTGACGTGACCAGTAATCCTGCAGAGTTAAAATCAACCCTTGAAAGGTTTTGATATCATAAGTGTTAGACATCGAACTAGTTCCTTTGAAGACTCATTAGGAGTATCAGATAATTAAAGTAAATTTACAAATACATATTTGATTCAACATATCAATTTTATTGTGCGTATTGTACTCGAAAATACTATTTTTGCATAATAAAAGATAATACAGGACCATTTAAGTCCTTTTTCAGCATCTTGTATCCCATATGTGTACAGAGAAGTTCAAAATCTCTGTCAGTTGAAGGGTCGTCTGCTTTAATTGATAAGGTGTCGCCGGGAGACAGCTGTCTCATTTCTCTTCTTACAATCATAAGAGGTTCCGGGCATCTGAGTCCCACTGTATTTATTTCTTTATTCATAAGTGCACGCTTAATATAAGTTGTTTGCTAATGGTGTCTCATGCATGTTGTATGAATTATGAGAACATATAGCATGAGATTTATATGAATTTGTCAGTGGCGCGTATTCAGCAATTACCATATTCATCATTAGTCTTGTGAAAACAGACAGATCATAGATCTCACATTTGTATTTGTACAGAATAAAATTATAAATAGGGTTGTGTAGGTTTGGTCCTTAAAAAGACGAATTGGTGGATGATAGGAAAACGAAAGTGTGGATATGAGAGGTTTAATCAGAATTTAATGAATAAAAAACATTCAAAAAACAATAAATAAGCTTAATAATTATGCAAAAAGTAAATTTTTTTATTTTTTATGAAAAAAACAGTTGACGAAAAAAATAAAAAACCTAAAATACACATCGTTCGCTGAGCACAGCGAAAA
>NZ_JNKD01000059.1:0-16007 GCF_000701925.1 Ruminobacter sp. RM87
AACTCAGTTCTTTATTGTTATGGGCTTGGTTGATGCTATTCCTATGATTGCAACAGGTTTGGGGTTATATTTGATTTTTGCGGTAGCAAAATAATTTGTTTCCACTTTAGGAGATATTTAAATGGATTATATTTACATTGCAGCTGGTTTAATGTTCGGTCTTGCAGCTATCGGTGCTTCTATCGGTATCGGTATTTTAGGTGGTAAATACATGGAAGGTGTAGCAAGACAGCCTGATTTAATCAATCTTTTAAGAACTCAGTTCTTTATTGTTATGGGCTTGGTTGATGCTATTCCTATGATTGCAACAGGTCTTGGCCTTTACTTAATTTTTGCTGTAGCCAAATAATTAAGCCGTATAGGTGAGGGGCATATTATGAATTTTAATATGACGTTTATTGTACAGATGGTTTCTTTTGCAATATTTTGCTTTATCTGTATGAAATTAATATGGCCGGTTATTTTAAAAAAAATATCTGAAAGACAGAATGAAATTCAGAAGAGTCTTGAAAGTGCAAATAAAGCAGTTCAGGAAATTGAGTTATCCAAGGCTAAGTCAGAAGATATTATTAAGACAGCTAAGCAACAGGCTGTAGAAATAATTGATTCAGCTAATAAGAGACGAGATCAGATCATTGATAAGGCTGCAGATGAGGCTAAAAACGAAAAAGCTTCCATCATAAAGTCAGCTGAAGCTGAAATTTTGAGTGAAAAAAACAGAGCAAAAGAAGAACTCAGAAAAGAACTTTCTAATCTTGTTGTTAAAGGTGCTCAGAAAATTATCGAAACCAAAATCGATGCAAAATCTGAATCAGCAATGGTTGATGATATTTTAAAGCATATCTAAGGAGTTGTTATGTCTGATTATGCAACAGTAGCCAGACCTTATGCTAGAGCAGCATTTGCCTATGCAGAAGAACACAACAGAACAGATGAGTGGTTTGAATTTTTATCAATGTTGAATCAGGTAACTGTTATGTCAGACGTTTTGTCGTCTGCTAACTGTTTTACAGATGAATATAAACTGGATTTTCTAAGAAAGATTCTTGATGGTCATCTTGATAAGAATCAAGAAAATTTTATCAAGCTCCTGCTGGAATATAAACGCATTGAGGCGGTAGCTGATATTTTCGAGCAATATCAGGAAATGTATGACGAACTGAAGAAATTAGGAAAGGCAGAAGTAGTGTCTGCCAGAAAGTTGTCTTCTGCAGATCTTGATAAGGTTAAAAATCGTCTCGAAACAAAGTATGATAAAAAATTTGAAGTTGTAAACACTGTTGATCCATCAATCATTGGCGGTCTGATTTTAAAAATCGACGATAAAGTGATAGATGAAAGTATTAGTGGAAAACTGGGTAAATTATCCAGTTCCTTATTGTCTTAAAAAGGAATTTTAGTATGCAACTGAATTCTATTGAAATTGCCAATCTGATAAAGGAAAGAATTGAGCATTTTGAAGTGGTTACGGAAGCTAAATCTGAAGGTACAGTTGTTTCTGTGTCTGATGGTATAGTACGTATTCACGGAATAAATGATGTAATGCAGGGGGAAATGCTTGAGTTTTCCGGTAATAAATTCGGACTGGCTTTAAATTTGGAACGTGATTGTGTAGGTGCCATTGTAATGGGGCCTTACACCGAGATTAAGGAAGGTGACAAGGTTAAATGTACCGGCCGTATACTTGAAGTTCCTGTAGGTAATGGTTTATTGGGGCGAGTAGTTGACGCTTTAGGTCGACCTATCGATGGTAAGGGGCCTGTAAGCAACGATGGGTTCTCTCCTGTAGAAGTTATTGCTCCCGGGGTTATTGCCAGAAAGTCAGTCTCTCAGCCAATTCAGACTGGTTACAAGTCTGTTGACTCAATGATTCCTATTGGTCGTGGTCAGCGTGAATTAATAATCGGTGACAGACAGGTAGGTAAGACTGCCCTTGCGGTTGATACCATTATCAATCAGAAGAATTATGGTGTTAAGTGCATTTATGTGGCTATTGGTCAGAAGGCTTCAACTATTGCAAATGTTGTAAGAAATCTTCAGGAACATGGTGCATTGGATAATACTATTGTAGTAGCCGCATCTGCGTCAGATACAGCTGCTCTTCAGTATATTGCTCCTTATGCAGGATGTGCAATGGGGGAATATTTCAGAGATCATGGTGAAGACGCATTGATTATTTACGATGATCTGTCAAAGCATGCTGTCGCATACCGTCAGATTTCATTGTTGTTACGTCGTCCACCTGGACGTGAAGCATATCCTGGTGACGTATTCTACTTACATTCTCGTTTACTCGAAAGAGCTGCGAGAGTTAATGCGGAATACGTAGAAAAGGTAACTAATGGCGCAGTAAAGGGCAAGACAGGTTCACTGACAGCTCTTCCTATAATTGAAACACAGGCTGGTGACGTGTCTGCATTCGTTCCTACCAATGTTATTTCAATTACTGATGGTCAGATATTCTTAACTACCCAGTCATTTAATGCTGGTATTAGACCTGCGGTAGATCCTGGTATTTCCGTATCTCGTGTAGGTGGCGCTGCTCAAACTAAGCTTATAAAGAAGCTGTCAGGCGGTATTCGTACTGCTTTGGCTCAGTATCGTGAGCTTGCAGCATTCTCTCAGTTCTCAAGTGATTTGGATGAAGCAACTCGCAAGCAGCTGAATCATGGTGAAAAGGTAACTGAACTGATGAAGCAGAAGCAGTATCAGCCTTTGGATGTTGCTCAGCAGGCTATTTTGTTGTTTGCTGCTGAAAGGGGTTTTATTGAAGATATTGAACTGGAAAAGGTTGCAGCATATGAATCAGCTCTGTTAAGTTATGCTCAGTCTGAATTTGCAGAAGATATGAAGAATATTAATGCAAATCCTGATTATAACGATGAGATGGTTAGCAAACTTACTGATATTCTCAATAAGTTTAAGGAAACTCAGACCTTTTAGTAGGTAACTGAATGAGGAGCATGTAATGCCAGGTGCTAAGGAAGTCAGAAGCAAAATTTTTAGTGTGAAAAACACGCAAAAAATTACCAGTGCCATGCAGATGGTTGCTGCTTCAAAAATGCGTAAAGCTCAGGAAAGAATGGAACACAGCAGACCTTATACCAGCGCTATGCTTAAGCTTATAGGTCACATTGCCCGTGCTCATCTTGAGTATAAGCATCCTTATACTATCGAAAGACCAATTAAGAATGTTGGATATATCATTGTATCCACCGACCGTGGTCTTTGTGGCGGTTTGAATATCAATTTATTTAAAAATGTTCTAACCCAGATATCGAAGTATCAGGAACAAGGTGTAGAAAGCAGTGTTGCTTTATTAGGTAGTAAAGCTTGTAATTTTTTTAGTAAATTCGGTATAAAAACTTTGGCTCACGCTTCAGGTATGGGGGATGATCCAAAGGTTGAAAATCTTATCGGTTCCGTTCGTTTGATGCTTAAAGCTTATAACAACGGTGAGATTGACAGACTTTATATCGTATATAACAAGTTTGTAAATACCATGGTTCAAAGCCCTGTTATTGAGCAGATTATCCCTTTAACGCCTAATGCAAATAGTACTGTTAAAGATGATTACTGGGACTATATATATGAGCCTGACGCCGAGAGTCTGCTTAATACCATTTTCTCGAGATATATTGAATCTGTAGTTTATCAGGGTGTGGTTGAAAATCTTGCTTCAGAACAGGCTGCAAGAATGGTTGCCATGAAAGCTGCAACTGACAACGCTGAGCGTTTAGTTGATGACTTGCAGTTGGTATATAACAAGGCAAGACAGGCTGGCATTACTCAGGAACTTACTGAAATTGTTTCTGGTGCTGCCGCTGTATAAAAGATTGAAATTATGAGGTTAACATGAGTACAGATAAGAACGTTTCGAAAGGTATCGTTGTACAGATTATCGGTGCTGTAGTGGACGTTGAGTTTCCACAGGATAAAATACCAAAGATCTATAACGCTCTTGAAGTTGTTAGTGAAGGTAAGTCAAAAGGTTTAATACTGGAAGTACAGCAGCAGATCGGTGGTGGTATTGCTCGTTGTATAACCATGGGGTCATCCGATGGTTTGAAACGAGGTGCTGAGGTTATTGATACAGGTGATGGTATTAAGGTTCCTGTAGGTCATGAGACTTTGGGACGTATCATGAATGTTCTCGGTGAACCAGTAGATGAAGCTGGTCCTATAAATGAGAAGGAGCGTTGGGTTATTCATCGTAGTGCTCCTAGTTATGAAGAACAGTCAAATACAACCGAAATTCTTGAAACTGGTATTAAGGTTATTGATTTGATCTGTCCTTTTGCCAAGGGTGGAAAAGTTGGTTTATTCGGTGGTGCAGGTGTTGGTAAGACCGTAAACATGATGGAGCTTATCAATAATATAGCCAAGGCTCACTCAGGATTGTCCGTTTTTACTGGTGTAGGTGAAAGAACACGTGAAGGTAATGACTTCTATTTTGAAATGAAGGAGTCTAACGTTCTTGATAAGGTATCAATGGTTTATGGACAGATGAATGAACCTCCTGGAAACAGATTACGTGTAGCTTTAACCGGTCTTACCGTTGCAGAAAAGTTCCGTGATGAAGGTAAGGATGTATTGTTATTTATTGATAATATTTATCGTTACACTCTTGCCGGTACTGAAGTATCCGCATTACTTGGACGTATGCCTTCTGCTGTAGGTTATCAGCCGACACTTGCTGAAGAAATGGGGGCTTTACAGGAACGTATTACTTCAACGAAGACTGGTTCAATCACTTCTGTTCAGGCTGTATACGTACCTGCTGACGACCTTACTGACCCAAGCCCTGCTACAACGTTTGCTCACCTTGATGCTACAGTTGTTCTTTCTCGTCAGATTGCTGCTTTAGGTATTTATCCTGCAGTTGATCCTCTGGATTCAACTTCAAGACAGCTCGATCCGTTTGTTGTTGGCAAGGAACACTATGAAACAGCACGAGGAGTACAGACTGTTTTACAGAGATACAAGGAACTTAAGGACATAATAGCAATTCTTGGTATGGATGAATTATCTGAAGAAGATAAGCTCGTAGTATCAAGAGCAAGAAAGATTGAAAGATTCCTTTCTCAGCCGTTCAGTGTAGCTGAAGTATTTACAGGCAGAGAAGGTAAGTATGTACCTCTGAAGGATACAATCAGAGGCTTCAGTGCTATTATCAATGGTGATGTTGACTCTTTACCGGAACAGGCCTTCTATATGGTTGGTACTATCGAAGAGGCAATGGAAAAAGCCAAGAGCATGTAACTGATTTAAGAGGTTCATATGGCAGAGCAAAAAGAAGAAAAAAGCCCTACCGTTCCTTTGGTACACCTTCGTATAGTTAGTGCTGAAAAATACATTTTTTCTGACTACGTGGCCTATGTTGAGGTTGAAGGTGTTGAGGGCGGAATAGGTATAAAACCGGGACACAGTCCTCTGTTGACAGCTATTAACTCAAGTAATGTTGTGTATACAACAGAACAGGGGGACAAGAGGCTTGTTAACGTTTATGGTGGTGTTCTTGAAGTTCAGCCAAAGAGCGTGACGGTACTGGTAGATACAGCCATTCGTGGTGAAGATATTGATGAATCTCTGGCTTTGGAATCAAAGAGGCAGGCAGAAGCAAAACTTGCAAAGAGTCCAAGAGACCAGGATTACTCAGCTGCTCTGGCAGAACTTTCACGAGCCTTGTCAAAGCTTCAGGCAGTGGAATTAACCAGAAAATTCGGTCATCGCTAATTCAAATTGTAAAAACTTTCCGTTCATGTGTTTGTCAGATAACAACAGACGGAAAGTTTTTTTTATATTTCTCTGTTTCTTTATTTTCAGAGAATTTCCGTAATTGGATATCTGTCTTAATTTTAAGAATTTTGTATGTAGAGCTAACATATTGTTTAGTCTATAATGTTAAAAATTTTTGTTTTTAATTTAGAGAGATTTTAAGCATGTCATTGGAAGTAATTATACTTGCCGCCGGAAAAGGTTCTAGAATGCATTCTCATTTACCTAAGGTTTTACATAAGGTAGGTGGTAAAGAGATTTTGCAACACGTTATTGATAATTCTTTAGAATTAAATCCTGAAAAAATTCACATAGTTTATGGATTTGGTGGAAGTATAGTAAAAGATACTATCGGTGGCGACTATGATTATGTAATGCAGAAAGAGCTTTTAGGTACAGGGCATGCTGTTATGCAGGCTTTACCGAACTGTAATCCAGACAGCAAAATACTGATTCTGGTTTCAGATATTCCTCTTATTACAAGTAAGACTTTGAGAGATCTTGTTAATAGCTTTGATGACAAGGGGATTGCTGTTCTTACTTCTGTAGTTGAACATCCTGAAGGGCTTGGAAGAATCAAGAGAGATTCTTCAGGTAATGTGCTTGCAATAGTTGAAGATAAGGATTGTACTCCTGAAGAAAAGCTCATAAATGAAATCAATACAGGTGTTATTGCAGGAGACTGGAGATCTTTAAATGAACTTCTTAAGCAGGTTAAAAACAACAATAATCAGGGAGAATATTATCTGACTGACGTAATTTCTCTTGCCTGTCAGAAAGGCATTTCCGTAAGTTCAGCTGTTTCAGAAAATTCCAAGGAATGTGAAGGAATTAATAATAAAGTCCAGCTTGCAGAGGCTGAAAGATATTATCAGTTGAAAATTGCAAAGAAATATATGACCGAAGGGCTGATTTTACTGGATCCTTCAAGAGTTGACTTCAGAGGTACATTGGAATTTGGTGCCAACACATCTTTAGATGCAAACGTGATTATTGAAGGTAATGTTAAACTTGGTAATAATGTTGTTATCGGCGCAGGATGCGTGTTGAAGAACTGTTCTGTAGGCGACGATTCAGTGATTAGTCCTTATACTGTTATTGAAGATAGCGAAATTGGTAAATCCGCAACTTTGGGGCCATTCGCACGTTTCAGACCGGGATGTGTTTTAGAGGATCAGGTTCATGTAGGCAATTTCGTTGAAGTTAAGAAATCCAAAATTGCGAAAGGAACAAAGGCCGGACATCTGTCATATTTAGGTGACAGCGATATTGGGGAAAATGTTAATATAGGTGCAGGAACAATAACTTGTAACTATGATGGGGCCAATAAGTGGAAGACAGTCATTGGTAACAATGTTTTTGTAGGTTCTGATACTCAGATTGTGGCTCCTGTTGAAATCGGGGATAATGTAACAATCGGCGCAGGTACAACCGTAACTAAAAACGTTGAGGCAGATAATTTGGTTATTACCAGAGCACCTTTGCGTTCAATTAAAGGTTGGAAGAGACCTGTAAAGAAAAAATAATATTGATAGGACTATGTTATGTGTGGAATTGTAGGAGCGATAGCTCAGAGAGATGTTTCTGACATTTTATTGGAAGGTTTGAGAAGGCTGGAATATCGCGGATATGATTCTGCAGGTATAGCAGTTGTTTATAATAACGAAATCCAGAGAATAAGAAGTCTTGGAAAAGTCAATGAACTAGTGAAGGCTGTTGGAGAAAAGACTTTAGCTGGCGGGTTGGGAATTGCCCATACAAGATGGGCGACTCATGGTAAACCTTCAGTTAATAATGCCCATCCTCACGTGGCAGGACCTTTGGCCATAGTGCATAACGGTATTATTGAGAATTACATTGATATCAAGAACCGTCTTATAGAAAAAGGTCATCAGTTTACCTCAGAAACAGATACCGAAGTATTTGTTGCTTTGGTTAATTCTTATTTAGAACAGGAAGGAAATCTTCTTAATGCAACCAAGCGTGCAATTAAAGATGTAAAAGGTGCATACGGTACTGTTGTTATTGATAAGAATGAGCCAGAGCATCTGGTTGCTGCCAGAAGTGGTAGTCCAATTGTGATTGGTCTTGGAATAGGTGAAAATTTTGTCGCTTCAGATCCTGTTGCTCTTTTTCCTATAACTCATAGATTTATTTACCTTGAAGAAGGTGATATTGCTGATGTTTCACGTTTTAAGATTGTTATTTACGATAAGAACGGCAATGTGGTTAATCGTGCTGTTAATGAAGTAAATATTGAAAATGATGAAGCTGTAAAAGGTGAATATCGTCATTTTATGCAGAAAGAAATTTACGAGCAGACCAAAGTTGTTACTGACACTTTAGCTGGTAGAATTTCTGATGAACATTTTGTCGTTGAATGTTTCGGCACAAATGCAAGAGACGTTTTCAGCAGTATTGAAAGAGTTAAGATTGTTGCCTGCGGAACTTCTTATCATGCCGGGCTTATGGCTCGTGAATGGTTTGAGTCCTTGGCTGGAATCCCTACTGATGTTGAGATTGCATCAGAGTTCAGATATAGAAAGAGCATCACCCAGAAGAATACTTTGTTTGTAACTTTGTCACAGTCTGGTGAAACTGCCGATACTCTGGCAGCTGTTCGTATTGCAAAGCAGAAGGGATACGCCCACACGTTGTGTATTTGCAATGTTCCTGGTTCTTCGCTTGTAAGGGAGTCTGAGCTTGTATTTCTGACAAGAGCCGGACGTGAAATCTGTGTTGCATCTACTAAAGCTTTTACTACTCAGCTTGTTTCTCTGCTTTTACTCGTAGGTTCAATAGGGGTTGTAAAAGGTACAATAAGTTCCGAAGATGAAAGTGGTTATGTTGCATCACTGCGTAAATTAGCACCTTCAATTGAAAAGGCCTTAGCTTTAGATAGCAAGGTTGAAGAGATTTCTAGAGAATTCGTAAACAAGCGTAACGCCTTGTTTTTAGGAAGAGGAGCTATGTATCCTATTGCAATGGAAGGTGCTTTAAAACTTAAGGAAATCAGCTATATACACGCAGAGGCATATGCTGCAGGAGAGCTTAAACACGGTCCTATAGCTTTGATTGATGCTGACATGCCTGTGATAGTTGTTGCTCCAAACAATGATCTTTTAGCTAAACTTCGTTCCAATATCGAAGAAGTAAGTGCCAGAAGAGGTATTTTGTACGTGTTTGGTACCCCTAAACTTGGATTAACAAAGGATCCAAACATCAGATTTACAGAAATCGATGAAGTCGACGATCTGATAGCTCCAATTGTTTACAATGTCATTTTACAGTTATTGGCATATTATGTTGCTATTATTAAGGGGACTGACGTAGATAAGCCTCGTAATTTAGCAAAATCAGTAACCGTAGAATAATGAATGCCCACCATCCAAAGAGGGTGGGGTTATAGTCAAATAATAGATTCTAATCGTATATGTTGAAAATCGGATGTCATTTATCATGTGCTAAAGGATATCTGGCAATGGCTGAAACAGCATTGAGCATCAATGCCAATACATTTCAGTTCTTCACCAGAAATCCTCGTGGCGGGAAAGCAAAGAATATTTCTCAAAAGGATTTAAACGACTTTTTGATATTCTGTAAAGAATATGAAATTTCTCAGGTTCTTGCTCATGCTCCGTATACACTAAATCCTTGTGCTAAGGATGAAGGGTTACGGGAATTTGCTAGAAATATAATGAGTGATGATTTGCGTATTATGGATATGATTCCTGGAGGAATGTATAATTTTCATCCTGGTTCACATGTGCAACAGGGGGTTGAGATAGGAATTCATCTGATTATAGAACATTTAAATGCCATCATAACTCCAGAAATAAAAACAGAAGTACTTCTTGAGACTATGTCTGGTAAAGGCAGTGAAATTGGCAGAAATTTTCAGGAAATAAGAAATATTATTGACGGAGTCAGATTTAACGAAAAGTTGGGCGTTTGTTTGGACACTTGTCATCTTTGGGAAGGTGGTTACGATATTGTTAATCATCTTGATGATGTTCTGGATGAATTTGATAATGTTATAGGCCTTCACCGTCTTAAAGCCATTCATTTGAATGACAGTAAAAACCCAATGAGTGCCCATAAGGACAGACATGAATGTATTGGTTTTGGGCAAATCGGTTTAGAAGCACTTGTTGCAGTTATTAATAATCCTCGTTTGAAGAAACTTCCTTTTTATCTGGAAACTCCTCAGGAGGATTTGAATGGTTATGCAAAGGAAATATCCATGTTGCGTAATTTTTATGTTGAGTAAGATAATACTAAATTGATTATATGAATATTTGCAGTTCTGATATGGACTGCATTATTTTTTTGGATAATTTAATGAAAATTGGATTTTTTTATAAATTCTTGGGATTAGTTGGGGGAATGGTAATTTCTTTTGTATTCTCCAATAACAGCTTTGCAGAAGAAAATAACGAAGTTATGGCAGATGATGCCGTAAAGGTTTGTGCTATTCCTCAACTGTATGATTATTTAGAAGATTTGAAAAAGGTATATTCTCTCGGAAAAATTGATATTTCATATGCTTCGTCAAGTATGATTTATGCTTCTGTCATTAATAATCAGATGAAGTGTGATATTTTTCTTGGAAATGATCAAAAATTTCCTGCCAGATATATTACAAGCGGTGTAGGTGATAGCACAGGTTATGGTAATTTTACCAAAACCACTTTGGCTTTATTTTCTGTGACATCAATAATTGATAAGGACTGTGATGTTTTAAATAAGGATATTTACAATAAAATTATAATGCCAAATCCTAAATACAATGTATCCGGTTTCGCTGCATCGCAGATAATTGAACTATATATAAAAAAGAATCCAAAGATAAAAAATAAAGTTATTTATAGTGATAATGAATATTCAGCTCTAAGTTCTATAGTCAACGGATATGCTATGCTGGGCTTTTTACCTTATAATATGGTTGTTGATAATAAGATGACTAAAAATGGTTCTTTCTGTTTGTTCAGTGATACAGAATATGAACCGATAAATTATTATTATATGACGTTTAAAAACAGTAAAAACATAAAAGCTACCAATAGTTTTAGAGATTATCTGTTTAGTGACAAATCACGATTAATTTTAAAAAAACATGGTTATAAGTAACATATTTAGGTTCTTATTTTATTTTTTTTGAAGTTGAAATATAGAATATAATCAAGGGGTATTGGTGGTTAGTTCGTTCGGGGGGCTGTTATGTCTTTGGAAATGGATATTGAAATAAATGGAAAACATGGTTTACATGTAAGACCTTGTGCTTCGTTAGTAAAAATTTGCAATAGTGATCCTGAAGTTAAGGTAAAAATAAGAAATACTTCAGAAAATTCTCCTTATGTCGATGGTAAAAGCATGATGCAGGTTTCCACTCTAAGAGCTTCATATGGTCAGACTCTGCATTTTGTGATTGACGGAAATAATGCAACTCAGATGGCTGAAAGAATAGCAGAATTTTTATCAAGACTAGATTAGAATTTTTTATTTTGATAAAAAGCCATGTGTTTTCATACTATTTTGATTCACACGGCTTTTTTTTATGTAATGACACGTGAAATATAAAATATTATGACTGATAAGTCGAAAAGTATGTGGTTGTATACTGAACAAAATGTATTGATATTTGAAAAAATCGTTGTTAGTTAGATACTGATCACTAATTAAAAATTAAAAAATCTATAGAATTGTACTAAGTACATTTAAAGTTGATTATATAAGTCTAGGGACGGTGAGTATATGTCAAATAAGATTTTAATTTTACCTAATTTTGCAGATCAGGAACTGCCTAGTGAAGGTCTTGATCGTTACGACAGCATTTTCTTATTAACTGAAGATCAGGATAATCTTCCTTTCAAGGTCGTTAAGAATCTGATGAGTATTGCCAAGAGTCAGCAGGTTGACATCGATTTCCTTGAAATTCCTCATAAAACTGAAAATGAATTATTCATCAGTTTAGCTTTCAAGATTGCAAGATTAGCAGCTGAAGATGGCAATACTCAGGTAACTTTTGTAACTGAAAACAGAAATTATGATAATTTAGTTGATGCTGCTAAGAGCAATGGTTATGCTGTGGCTAGAGCAGAAGGTTTTTCACGTATCAGTGCAATTCCAAGTGGCCCAAGCCAGATTCAGAACCCTATAAAGCCAACTGAAGTATCAAGCAGCAAGCCTGCAGCAAAGGTTGAAGAAGTTCAGCAGGAAAAGAGTTCTCCTAAGGAAGAAGCTAAGGAAGCTAGCGGAGACAAGAACAAGAAGTTGATTGCCTCTCTCTTAAGTGGTAAGAACTAATAATTTTTTGTTGTAATTACTATTATCCATATTAAAGAAGACAGCCCATGTGGTTGTCTTCTTTGTTTTAATAATTCATATGTTTTGATAGAATTTGATCCTATACTTACTCTTTTTATTTCTGTATACAAAAAAGCTGTCATGTACTTTTTCGAAAATAATTGTCATTATTCAGTATAAGTTATGATTGGATATTGTAAAAGTGTGCATGAAATTAAATAATGTATAATTAAAAAGTTAAAAGGAGACGGTGATGGGATCTTTTTTTCTTTGGGGTATTTGGACCAAATTAACATTGGTTTTTGTAATACTTTCAATTCTTTATTTTTTAATTTATCTCGTTATTTAGTATGTTGACATTTAATAATCTGACTATTGGATATAACAAACATCCTGTTATTCATCATTTGAATATGCATATTGAGAAAGGAGCGTCTGTTGCCATTGTTGGACCGAATGGTTGTGGTAAGTCTTCGTTGCTAAAAGGAATCATGTCCTTTATAAAACCTATGGAGGGCCGCATTTCCATTGGCATAGAGAAAAATAAAATTGCTTATTTACCGCAAAGCTCAACAGTAGATAAAACCTTTCCAATGACAACATTGGAATTGGTTGCTTCTGGATTACTGTACAAAAAAGGTTTTTTATCGAGTCTGAATGATGAAGATTTGGATTTAGTTAATACAACTTTGGATAAAGTTGGATTAAAGGGAATGGCTGATGAACCGTTAAAAGCTCTTAGTGGTGGGCAGATACAGCGAGCTTTGTTTGCCAGATTAATTATTCAGGATGCAGATCTTATCTTGCTTGATGAACCTTTTAACGCGATAGATTATAAAACAATTGTCGAATTGTTAAAAATTGTTCGTATGTGGATTGATGCTGGAAAAACAGTTGTATCTGTACTGCATGATATTCAACAGGTTAGAGAAAATTTTGTTTATACGGCTGTTTTATCCAGAGAACTGGTAGCTTATGGATTAACCAAAGATGTCTTAAACAGGGAAAATTTGGAAAAAGCTTTTAATAACAGTTTTTACCCTCATAAAGATGCAAATATTTGTAACAAATAACTATGTTTAATGAACTTTATAATTTTCTGATACATCCGTTGCTTTCATATGATTTTATGCAGAAGGCTTTTGTATCTTTGGTTTGTCTTTGTTTCAGCTCACCATTGATAGGTGTTTTTCTGACACTAAAAAGAATGAGTTTAAGTGGTGATGCTATTTCACACGCAATACTGCCTGGAGCAGCTGTAGGTTTCATGTTTTCAGGCCTTTCTGTTGCAGCTATGACAATAGGTGGTATGGTTGCTGGAATTGTTGTAATTATTATGTCCAGTCTATTTTCCAGAGTGAGTAAAAGCAGTGAAGAGAGTAATCTTGCTGTTTTTTATCTGTTCAGTCTTGCGTTGGGAGTGTTAATAATTTCATTAAACGGCTCAAATCTTGATTTGCTTCACTTCCTTTTTGGATCTATTTTTGCTGTTGGTAAGGAAACTATTCTTCTGCTCGGGTTGTGTACTTCTGTAACCCTGGTTCTGCTGTCATTTATTTCTAGACCTTTAATTTTAGATACGGTTGATCCTCTTTTTCTTGCATCTGTAAGCAAATCGGGAACTTGGGTGCACATTTGCTTTATGATTTTAGCTGTTTTTAATTTAGTAAGCAGTTTTCAGGCAATAGGAACATTAATGTCTGTGGGTATTATGATTATTCCTGCAACAAGTGCTAAATTTTGGAGCTATAAGTTATCAAATATTATTGCAATAAGTGTGATATTTGCGCTGATATCTTCATATGTAGGGCTGGTTATGTCTTTTCATTTTAATGTTCCATGTAGTCCTGCCATAATTATTTCGTTGAGTGCTATATATTTATGTTCGTTCGTATTCGGTGGACACAAAGGGATAATTAAGCGTTTTGTTAAAGGAAAACATTACGAAAATTAAAATAAACAAAAAGCCATCAGATTCAAACCCATATTTTGAACAAATTTGTGTGACTATGGGGGGCATTACATATTTGGGGACTTCTTGGAAATTTATTTTTTAAATGTAACTATATCTTCAAAGAATAGGTTCAAACGAATGTGATGGCTTTTAAATTTGATAAAAAGTAATTTTTATTTCTTCGTATTTGTATCATTCAGAATTATGGTACTGTTGTCCTTTAGAGCAGGTAATTTAAAACTTAAAACGCATAATATCATTCCTGATAAAATGAAAGGCACACTTAGATACTGACCTACAGTGAACAAGCTTTCTGTCATGCTATAACTTGCCTGTTCAGGCTTAAAATACTCAAGTATGATTCTTGCAATGAATACCGATATTAAAAATAAACTTAGTATAAAGCCAGAGCCACGATTTTGGTAATTTCTGTAAACAAGATAAAGAAAAAGAGCTATTAAGAAATAAGACAGTGATTCATATATTTGTACGGGGTGACGAGCGATGTTGTCAATTCGTCCAAAAATGATTCCGTAGCTGTCATTTGTAGGTTTGCCATAAATTTCGGAATTAAAGAAATTTCCAATTCTTATCATTCCTCCAACAAATGCGGTTGGTATACAGAGCATATCGGCAAGATTAAGAAACTTGTATTTATAGATTTTACAATACAGAAGGGTCGTAAGTATTAGACCTAATCCTCCTCCGTGGCTTGCGAGACCGCCCTGCCATATTTTAAGAATATCTATAGGATGGGAGAGATAGTATTGAGGATCATATGCTAGACAGTGTCCAAGTCTTGCCCCAATGAGGGTTCCTGTAATCATAAATAACAGCAACATATCTAATCCGCTTGTATTTATGTTTCTTTTTTTGAATTCTGTATTAGCAAAATAATATCCGAGCAGAAAACCAACAGCAAAAAATAATCCATACCATCTTAAAGAAAGATTGATAACCGGTATGGTAAAGATAACCGGATCTGTGTTCCAATTTAATAACATGATATAAACCCATATAATGTAATTGAATATTATGAGGGGTATTTTAAGTGTAAAAATAGAAATTTCATAAGATTTTTTTTAAAATATACTTGAAATTGAAAAAGGTTTATGAAAATGATTGAAAACGTTGAAATATTCATGATTTATAGCGGATTTACACTTTTTATAGTGGGGGCTATCTGCTGTTTCATTGCTGTGTCATTTAGATTTGGTGTTCTATGTACTTTATTGGGAAATACCATGCTTTACTTAGGTACAATTTTTTCAAGAAGAACCTATGAGTTTATGGAAAGAGTAGGGATAAGTGATTTCTTTAATCATGATTTAGACGAATTAAAGGTTAAGGCAGTAGTGACAGCTGTAATTTTGATGACATTTTTATGGTCAGTCAGATGGGTGAAACATTTTGTCGTTGATGGTGTGTTTTATTTTCTTTTTCCAAATGTAATAAAACCTCAAATTAAAAAGAGTAAAGGTTGATAAGATGAAATAAAGGTGTATTTTTAAGTTTTGGGAAAGTTTTTGTTTGTTTTTTAATCAAACAAGCAAAAAAATAAAAAAAATTGCGAAAAATCACAAAAGTGTGTTGACAAAAATTCTCGAAAAAGTAAAATACACATCACTCGCTGAGCACAGCGAAAACAAAAAGTTCTTTAAAAACGAATCTAGACAATCTGTGTGGGCACTCGCTGAATTCATGAGCTGAAATAAAAAATGGTTCTTGAAGAAGCTGAGTGTCAAATCTAAGAGCAATTAGAAAGACAGTCATTCAAAGAGAGCCGAAAAAACTTCAACTAATTTAAAGTGAAGAGTTTGATCATGGCTCAGATTGAACGCTGGCGGCAGGCTTAATACATGCAAGTCGAACGGTAACAGCAGGAAGCTTGCTTCCTGGCTGACGAGTGGCGGACGGGTGAGTAATACCTGGGGAGCTGCCTGAATGAGGGGGACAACACCTGGAAACG
>NZ_JNKD01000060.1:0-15856 GCF_000701925.1 Ruminobacter sp. RM87
TTTAAGGCGCTTGTGAGTATTGAGAAGGGCTCGGATAAGTAAGCTGATAAATTGTACAGGATACGCCTGGTAAAGATAGTGCTGTTGAACCACCTGTTCCCATTCCGAACACAGAAGTGAAAAGCGGTCACGCCGATGGTAGTGTAGCATTCGCTATGTGAGAGTAGGTCATTGCCAGGCATTTTTTTTATGCGGAGCGGTAGTTCAGCTTGGTTAGAATGCCTGCCTGTCACGCAGGAGGTCGCGGGTTCGAGCCCCGTCCGTTCCGCCACTAATTCAGAGGACCGACTTTTACAGTCGGTTTTTTTGTTTCTACTGTATAGCTTTTATTTTCTGGGCTTAGTATATTCTCAGTAACTTATATGAATTTTCCAATTTAACACGGATAGACAACGTCTGATGAATTAACTTGTAATGGTATGGTTCAGTTCGTTGATTTGCTTTAGTGGCGCTTTTTTTGTACATATAAAGCAAAAAATCCAGTCGAATAGTAGACTGGATTCTATTTCAGTTATTCTGTATGTTATGAATCGTAGAAGTTAAGACCTTTGTCTGTTACGAGTCTTGTTGTTTTAGGATACTCAAATGTTTCAGATTTATCTGCGTTAGCTTCCAGATAGTCTGCAAATCTTGCTGCATACCATTTTGCCATGTTGAGATTGTGCAACAGGTAGTTACCGCAGTTTTCTGCTGTTGCTCCTGGTACTTCTTCATAATTTTCGACGGATCTGAATGCATTGAGAAGTAAGTTGAAGATTTCTTTGGAAGGTCTATTACCTTTCAGAATAAGGTAGAAACCTGTAAGACATCCCATTGGTCCCCAGTAAATAATTTCATCTTTCCACTGCGGTTCATTTCTGAGGTATGTGGCAATGACGTGCTCTAGCGAATGCATTGCTGACACATCTACAGCAGGTTCTCTGTTCGGTCTTGTTACTCTTACATCATATGTTGTAATTACGTGATCGCCTAATTTGTCCTGGCGACTGATGAATATTCCCGGTACTATGCGGGTGTGGTCAACGGAAAAGCTTGGTATAAGATCCATAGCGATTTCTCCTTTTATACGTTTTTGAGTATATCCTGAATCAAATATTCTGGAATATACCATATTATCTTGATTGTAACTTGTCGGTAATAATATCAAATTATGATTAACTCGGCCACATACATCTATGATAACTGCATGCGTCTTCAATCAGGTATTTGATAAGGTTTAATTTCGTAATGTTAAAAAAAGAGCTGTCAATATCGGATGACAGCTCTTGATAAATGTGGTTAAACAATATGTGCAAATAATTTATGCATTCTGATTCAGAGTCTGATATATCTGTTAGTTATCAAACATCTGAGTAGAAAGGTATCTGTCGCCGGTATCAGGTAAAATTACAACAATGCGCTTACCTGCATTTTCAGGTCTCTTGGCTAATACCTTGGCGGCATGTAAAGCTGCGCCTGAAGAAATACCTACTAACAGACCTTCAGTTCTGGCAATTTCTCTGCCGGATTCAAATGCGGCTTCATTTTCTACAGTGATGATTTCATCGTAGATCTTGGTATCTAATGTGTCAGGTACGAAGCCTGCACCGATACCCTGAATCTTGTGAGGACCTGAAGTTCCCTTTGATAAAACAGGGGAAGATGCAGGTTCAACAGCAACAACCTTAACGTTAGGATTCTTTTCCTTAAGGAACTTGCCCGCACCGGTAAGAGTACCACCTGTACCAATACCAGCTACGAAAATATCTACGCGACCATCAGTGTCTTCCCAGATTTCAGGACCGGTTGTTCTGTAGTGAGTTTCAGGGTTGGCTGCATTGGTGAACTGACTTGGAATAAAGCTGTTCGGAATAGTTGCAGCTAATTCCTGAGCCTTGGCAATAGCACCCTTCATGCCTTTGTTGCCATCGGTTAATTCTACCTGCGCACCGTAAGCCTTAAGAAGGTTACGACGTTCGATACTCATGGTTTCAGGCATTGTAAGAATTGCCTTGTATCCCTTTGCTGAGGCGAAAAGAGCCAGACCGATACCTGTATTACCGCTGGTTGGTTCGATAATAACAGCGCCTTCCTTGATTAAGCCTTTCTTTTCGGCATCTTCAATCATTGATAAGGCAATACGATCCTTGATAGAGCCAGAAGGATTGAAATATTCAACTTTGGCTACAATTTCTGCTGAAAGATTGTTGAGCTTCTCAACTTTGTTCAGACGAACCAGAGGGGTGCGTCCTACTAATTCGGTTACATCATTATGGATTGTCATTTTTATTTCCTGTTTTGTTATGTTTTTGTAAATTTGATATAATTCATATCGGGAAGATATGAATTATTCTAAAACTGATATTATTAAATGTCAATAACTGTTTTATATTTATTGTAATCTTCTTGGGTTTTATCTAAATAACTTATGTCCTGTGAATCATTGAATCATTGAATCATTGAATCATAAAAAACTTCTTTTTAAATAATGATTTCCATAAATATCAGTATGATTTCAGGTGGTCCTGCAAGAGTATGCGATAAACTGTTAAACTGAAAAATTTATTTACAGTTTCAGATGAAGCGGATTCAGAATGAGAATGTGTTTTATCTTATTCTGTAAGGCATTGTCACTAAAGCTTTGAAAACATTTATCTAACAAATAATATATAAAAATAATAATATTTTTCATCAAATCTTAAATATTTATCTCTGATTGCTATTTACAGAAAACTTTTTTTGGCAAAATCTCAATGCGTAATTGCTAAAATACACGTTTAAGTGATAATATTAGCAAGATGAATGAAAATTCTTGAAATTGGATTTGTATCGCAGTCTTAGGTGTTTACATAAGATTGTGCGTTTGTATAAAACGACTTGCGTATACTTTTTTATTAGAACATATTAGTGAAGCATATCTATGAAAAGTTTAATTCTTGTAACCTCTCCTCCAGCTTGTGGAAAGACTTATGTTTCAAAGTCTATCGCCAAGAGACTCGATCATGTTGTTTATCTTGATAAGGATACTTTAATTGTTCTTTCAAAGCAGATCTTTAAGGTAGCAAATCAGGAATACAACCGCAGTTCTGATTTCTTTGAAGAAAACATTCGTGACTACGAATACTATGCTGTTCTTGATTTGGCATTTGAAGCATTAGAATACGAAGATAATGTATTAATTAATGCTCCATTTACCCGTGAAATCAGAGATCCTGCATACGTTGCAGATTTAAGAGCTAAGCTTGCAAAGATTGGTGCAAGATTAGTTATTATCTGGGTAGAAACTTCACCTGAGACCTGTCATCGTCGCATGATTGAAAGAAACTCAAGTCGCGATACCTGGAAGCTTGAACATTGGGATGAATACATTTCCCGTTGCAACTTCAATATGCCAAAGGATATTGGAGAAGTGCACGTATTCAAGAACAATGACGGAGCTGAATTTGACGAATCATTAGAGGAAATTGCCAAGTTATTAAATTAATTCTTTAATTTAAGGCTGGTATTGAATTTTTTTGATATGTGTCTGAAGAGAAGACTGTATGTATTATATACAGTCTTCTTTTTTTTATGTGTAAAGCATTGTCTGCATGAGCAGTGTCTGCAAATGGTGATATTTGCAGGTACTAATGATTTATCGTAATTATTTTTCTGGAATAATTGAAAAAAACCGGAAAACATTTGTTTTCCGGTTACTGCCAATGTTTGATATAAACGATTAGTTGAACGATTCGCTGGCTATATCGTTTGATATATCCATATAATTGTTTTCATAATTGTAGTCAGGGGACTCTGTCAGTGCGAGTGAATTAACCGCAATAAAAAATACGGCCAGACAGCTCAGGCAGATAACATGACCTTTGAATGATGAACTGCTGAACTTTTCAATCAGATTAAGCACAGGAATGAGGGCAAAAACGTAGCAGAGTGACAGCGTATTGCTGTAGAGTGTATAAGGACTTACTGCTACGAATAGCACGATGGCCGCCAGCATTATGAGACATATGATTTTCAGATATGACAACTGACGGTCTTCTGAAAAGTTTCTGAAAAACAGAGGTTTTATTTCCTTAATCATTACATAGTTTGCAATAAGACTTATAAGGATTGATGCAATTCCGATAACAATCAGAACAGAACGCCATATGTTCATGCAGACATTCTGAATGTTTTCACTGTCACTTGCCCATGAAAAACCTGTCTTGAACAGAATTTCACTCTGAAATATTGTTGAACTGTAACGTACCCAGTATATAAGGCTCTTGAAAAGCGGGTATACGTGTATTGTGCCGTAACCAGGATAGTGATAGGTATGGTTTACGTATATAGCTGATTCCTCATCCAGATTTAACTGCTGTACGTAAGGAACCATGATTACGGCAATCATTGCCAGAGAAGTTATAAGACCGCTTATATTTAAATGTATGGTCTTTTTAATCCATAGCAGTATGGAGGTGAGTAACAGTACTCCCCACGCCGGGCTGAGAGCGAGACACCACAGAATTGAAAATGTATGGAGAACTGTCCACAGGAACGTTGAGCTTCTCGGCTGTCCGCTTCGGGTTAACTTCATAATGCTTACCAGATATCCTGCAACACCAAGCTGGATGTATGCATCTGAACCTAACCCAGTGTTGTAGAGCAGCCAAGGGGACAGCAGAAACAGTACCGTAAACCACAGCATTGTGCTCGGGCTGAATAGCTTTCCCAGTTCTTTATATATTATAAGGAATGCCAGTAATCTCAGGATTATCAGCAGAATGACAGGTGAAACAGTGTTTTCCCATACATTCATAGGTGCTGAAACAAGCACTGTTTTCAGTGAATCACTGGTAAGATCCAGAGTCTGTTTTGAGTAATGATTGTATACCCCTTCAGAAAGCATGAGATATCCTTCTGAATTTGTATCAAGCTCTTGATTCAGACTGTAGAAGCAGGCCAGAATTATATGAAATATAACGACTGCCGTAATGACAGTGCGCGTAGCTAATTTGTTCATGACTTTGTAGTGTGTTTATGAATGTTATTACGACAGGTCTTCAAAATAAGGATAGCTGTGTCTGTAATCCATGTTTTTAAGGTACCGTCTTATTGTATCCAGGGCAATGAAGGAAATAACCAGATATTTTCTTCCCGATAACCCCTTGTAGAGTAATTTTCGTTTAAATTGCTCTTTTTTGTCAACATCAAAAAAGCTAATAAATATCATGTTTTCATTATGTGAATCCGTATCTATCGTTACAACAAATCGGCATGTCCCGTTAGTAAAAAAATCCCTGTTGTTAAAAAGATGAACGGATTTCTTCATAATGTCGGTAAAACAAGACTGTTTGCTATCGGTTGAGTTGCTGAAATCGAAAAAATTATCATTTTTATTTTGGGATGCAGGAATACTGCTGCTGACGACTATACATCTTCCCGTGAGAAATTTTGATACTTCTATCGGTAATCTCCCTTGTGTGACATTATCAATAAAAAAAACTGCTTTATTGTTATCTGTAAGATATTTCTTAACATCGCTGAAGAGCTTATCCTCAGATTCCGCGCCTATAAGACAGTCACCGGCATGTCTGATAATAAGATTTTCCGTTTCTGAAATTTCATCTGGGGTTGCATTTCTTCCGATTGCTTTTATTTCCACAAAACCAGGGGTGGCTCTGTATCCGATGGTAATACTGTCAGGAACAGGTTCCCGGCTTAGTGCTCGGCCTATTGTTGATTCGGAAATGCCGTATACAAAAAATCTGTTTACGGACATGACTGGCTGCCTGTTTTCTGTATCTGAGAATACTTCATGAATAATATCCGGCAGAATGTGATTATCCAGCATTTTTGTGTACTCGGCAGGTACACCCGGTGTGAAGTAGAATAATGCCTTACCTATTTTCATTTTGAATCCGCATGCTGTGCCGAACGGGTTGGGTATTACCTCGGCTCCACGCGGTAAAAAAGCCTGTTTACTGTTGTTATCAGTGAGTTTTATGCCTCTGATTTTCTGCCATTGTTTCAGGTGCTCGAGGCATTGATTGCTGATTTCGAGAGGCTGACCTGAGACAATTGATGCGGCTTCCGCGGTAAGATCATCAGTTGTCGGTCCGAGTCCGCCGTTTACCAGAACGATATCCGCAGTTTTTGATCTTTCCTTAAAAACCTCGGCCAGCTCGTCCATGCTGTCTCCGACTCCAGTATGTCTTGTCAGGAAAAGTCCAGATTCCAGCAGACGTGATGCAAAGAAACCTGTGTTGGTGTCAGTAACAAAACCTGTCATTATCTCGTCTCCGGTGGAAATCATTTCAATTCGCATATTCAAATCCTCTGAAATGTATAGGGAACCTGCTTTTTATGATCTTATTTTACGCTTTGCGATAGAAAGTGTTCCATGAAAAAATTTATGTTTTTTTCGGGTGCGTTAATGGTACGAAAAACATGCTATACATCACATTAACTGTATATTTAGTGTATAATTGCTGTCATTACTTATTTGTTGTTTTTTAGCTGGTATACAACGGAAGTTTACGGGGATTATTTCTCTGGTAAGTGACTGAGTCCGCTGTTTTCAGCATTACGTGTTAATTGAGAGGTGCCAAACCATGCCTATTATGATTCCTGATGCATTACCTGCTGCCGGTATTTTGACTGCTGAAAAGGTGTTTGTCATGACTGAGAGTCGCGCAGTGCACCAAGATATAAGACCTTTGAAGCTGCTTATTCTGAACCTGATGCCTAAAAAGATTGAGACAGAAACACAGTTTCTGCGCAAGCTTTCCAATACTCCTATTCAGGTTATTGTCGATCTGCTGCGTATAGATGATCATGTTTCAAAGAATACTCCAAAGGCTCATCTTGATACCTTTTATCAGAGATTTGATGATGTACGTGATCAGTACTACGACGGCATGATCATTACCGGTGCTCCATTGGGAAAGGTTCCTTTTGAAGAGGTTAAGTACTGGGATACCTTGGTTGAAATCATGAAGTGGTCAAAGGAACATGTGACATGCACAATGTTCAACTGTTGGGCTGTTCAGGCTGCTCTGAATGTTTTTTATGATTTGCCAAAGCAGACCAGAACCGTGAAGCTTTCAGGTGTGTACAGACACAGAAGATCTACAAGTTCAGATCCTTTAATCAGAGGTTTTGATGATTTCTTCCTGGCACCTCATTCCCGTTTTGCTAATTTTGAAACCAAGTACATTGAAGAAAATACGGATCTTGAAATTCTTGCCGATTCTGATGAAACAGGTGTTTATCTGGCTGTTTCTCCTGACAGAAGTCAGGTGTTTGTAACCGGTCATCCGGAATATGATGCGCAGACTCTGGATAACGAATACAGAAGAGATATCAATGCGGGGCTGAATCCTTCAATTCCGGTTAACTATTATCCAAACAACGATCCGCAGAATGTGCCGCTGTGTACATGGAAGAGTCATGCTTATCTGCTGTTTGCCAACTGGATTAACTACTACGTATACCAGAATACACCATATGATCTGGAAACCAAGAGAAAACCGGCGTAACGGAATAAGTTTGAATTTTGATATTGGTTAGATTTAGGTAAAGCAAATAATGAACAGCCTTAGAGAAACAACTTTGACAGAGTCCATTAAAAAAGAACTTTCAGAAAGAATTATGGTTCTTGACGGGGCTATGGGAACAATGATCCAGTCATATGGATTAACTGAACAGGACTACCGCGGAGAGCTTTTTAAGGATTCTGAATGCGATCTCAAAGGTTGTAATGATTTGCTGTGTCTTACCAAACCTGAAGTGATCTCAGCCATACATCAGGCTTATCTTGATGCAGGGGCTGATATCATTGAAACCAACAGCTTTAATGCAACTCCCATTCCTTTATCAGATTACAATGTTTCAGGGTATACCTACGAGATAAACAAAACATCAGCTGAACTGGCAAAGAAAGCAGCCAGGGAAATGACGCTGAGAACCCCTGAAAAGCCTCGTTTCGTGGCAGGCGTGCTGGGACCTACAAACAGAACCTGTTCAATTTCACCTGACGTAAATGATCCTGGTGCAAGAAATGTCTGTTTTGATGATCTTGTTGATGGATATGCTCTGGCAACTGAAGGTCTTCTGGACGGCGGGGCAGATCTCATCATCATTGAAACCATCTTTGATACGCTGAATGCCAAGGCCGCTGTATACGCGGTGGAAAGTGTTTCTGAAAAGCGCGGTATTCAGATTCCGGTTATGATTTCCGGTACTATTACCGATGCATCCGGCAGAACTCTTTCCGGTCAGACCGTTGAAGCGTTCTACAACAGTTTAAGGCATGCAAAGCCTGTATCTTTCGGCTTTAACTGTGCTCTGGGACCGGCTGAACTTGAACCTTACGTAGCCGAGATCTCCGCAAAATGCGAGACTTATGTTTCCGTTCATCCGAATGCAGGTCTGCCTAATGCCTTCGGCGGATATGATCTTACTGCTGAACAGATGCAGGTTTATATCAGAAAATGGGCTGAATCAGGCTATCTTAATATAGTAGGCGGATGCTGCGGCACTACACCTGCTCACATTAAAGCAATTGCCGCGGCCGTAAAGGGACTTCCTCCTAGAGTTCTTCCTGAACTGCCTACCGTCTGTCGTTTGAGCGGACTGGAGGCGCTAAACATAACTCCTGAATCTCTTTTTATAAACGTAGGTGAAAGAACCAATGTTACAGGCAGTGCAAAATTCAGACGTCTCATAAAGGAAGAAAAGTTTGATGAGGCGATTGAGGTTGCCAGAGTTCAGGTGGAAAATGGTGCTCAGATTATCGATATCAACATGGATGAAGGCATGATTGATGCGAAGGCTTCAATGATTAAGTATCTGAATCTGATAGCATCTGAACCGGAAATTTCCAAAGTTCCGATTATGATAGACTCATCCAAGTGGGAAGTCATAGAGGCCGGTCTTAAATGTGTTCAGGGCAAGGGGATAGTAAACTCCATTTCCATGAAGGAAGGCGTGGAAAAGTTTCTGGATCATGCCAGAGTGGTCAGACGTTATGGCGCTGCCGTGGTTGTAATGGCATTTGACGAAGTCGGGCAGGCTGATACCTATGATCGTAAGATAGAAATATGTACCAGAGCGTACAGGCTTCTGACTGAGGATGTCGGTTTTCCTCCTGAAGACATTATTTTTGACCCTAATATATTTGCCGTGGCAACCGGTATTGAAGAGCACGATAACTATGCTCTCGATTTTATCAATGCTGTCAAGACAATAAAGGAAACACTGCCATATGCCATGATCTCAGGCGGTGTTTCGAACGTATCATTTTCATTCAGAGGCAATGAGCCTTTGAGACAGGCCATTCATACGGTATTTCTGTATCATACCATCAAGAACGGTATGGATATGGGTATTGTCAATGCCGGTCAGCTGTCAGTATATGATGATATCCCCCGTGAGCTTAGAGACAAAGTTGAAGCAGTAATACTCAACACGCATAAAGGTGCCACTGATGAACTGCTTGCCATTGCTGAAAAATATCGTGCAGGCGGTTCGCTGAAGAAGGAAGAGGCTCAGATTGATCTGTCATGGAGAAGTGAACCTGTCGAAAAAAGAATAGAATATGCTCTTGTCAAAGGCGTTACCGAATATATAGATGAGGATGTTGAAGAGGCAAGACAGAAGGCTTCAAGTCCGGTAGAGGTTATTGAAGGTCCTCTTATGGCTGGTATGAATGTGGTGGGCGATCTGTTTGGTGAAGGTAAAATGTTCCTGCCTCAGGTTGTTAAATCCGCTCGAGTAATGAAAAAAGCCGTTTCATATCTGGAACCGTTCATAAAGGAAAGTAAATCAGGTTCCGGTAGCAACGGTAAAATCCTTATGGCAACCGTAAAAGGTGATGTTCACGATATCGGTAAGAACATTGTATCTGTGGTGCTTCAGTGTAATAACTACGAAATTATTGATCTCGGAGTTATGGTTCCGTGTGAAAAAATCATTGAAACAGCAATTAAGGAAAAGGTTGATTTGATTGGACTTTCAGGTCTGATTACTCCGTCTCTTGATGAAATGGTTCATGTGGCCAGGGAACTTGAGAAGGCTGGTCTGAAAATCCCTGTAATGATTGGCGGTGCAACCACATCCAAGGCTCATACCGCAGTAAAACTGGAAAAGGAATACAGTGCTCCTATTGTTTACGTAAACAATGCCAGCCGCGGTGTAACCATTGCGCAGAGCCTTCTTTCCAAGGAACTTAAACCGGCTTTTGTGAGAAAGCTTAAGGAAGAATATGCTTTTGCAAGACATATTCATGAACTTAAATATTCAAAAATTCAGACTGTTTCTTATGAAACAGCCAATAATAATGCCATAAAGCCTGATTTTACCGTAAGCAAGGCTCCAATGCCAAAAGAACTCGGAGTTAAGGTGCTTGACCTTCACATAAGTGATTTAATCAGGTTCATTGACTGGCAGGCTTATTACAGATCATGGGAATACAAGGAAGACTATCGTAAACTGCTCGGGGGACTTTCTATCAGCACCAAGGCTGAACTCGTAAACAGCGACGGGGAAGTGGTAAACGAAATACC
This sequence comes from Ruminobacter sp. RM87, assembly GCF_000701925.1. NCBI lineage: Bacteria > Pseudomonadati > Pseudomonadota > Gammaproteobacteria > Aeromonadales > Succinivibrionaceae > Ruminobacter > Ruminobacter sp. RM87. The sequence goes on from NZ_JNKD01000060.1 coordinate 10,524, forward strand.
TGCCACTGCAAGTGATACTGCCGTAAGTCTATACCGTGATTCAGTAAAGATGCTTTCCCGTCTTGAAACTGAGAACCTTCTGGGAATAAAAGCTGTATTCGGCCTGTTTAAGGCTCATCGTGAAGGTTTTAATGATGTGGTTCTTGAGACTGAAAACGGTGAACGCAGATTCAATTTCCTGAGAGATCAGAGAGATCTGACGTCAAGACAGCAGCCTAATGGTTCTCTGGCTGACTTCATTGATGAAAAGGATGATGCGATCGGAGCGATGGCGATAAATGCAGGTATTAATCTTGAATCTTCCGTCAGAAAATTCAATGAGGAAGGGGATATGTACAGCAGTATGCTGGTGCAGACACTGAGTTATCGCCTGGCAGAAGCGGCGTCAGCTTATGTTCATTATCTGATTCGAACCAGATACTGGGGATACAGCAATGAGTCTTTGAATGTCGACGATATCCTTAACGGCCGTTTTGATGGTATAAGGCCAGCTATAGGATATCCTTCATGTCCTGATCATAAGGCAAAGCTTGCTTTATGGGATGTTATGCAGGTTGAAGAACGAATCGGATTGAAGATTACCGACGGTTATATGATGAGTCCCGTAAGTGCCGTGTGTGCATATATATTTGCCAACAGCGAAGCAAAATATGTTTCCAACGAATGTATTATGCCAGATCAGCTGAGTGATTATTCATTGAGAACAGGAACTGATATTGCAGAACTTGAGAGACTGCTGAGAAATCATCTTGGTTATATTCCGGAAGGTGCGGAGTCTAACGAGGACGGAAACTGATAAAAATACGGCATTTTAGACAGATTGTGGATAATTGTATATTTTTTAGTCATCCACAAAACTGTGTATAAAGTGTTGTGAATATCTTGCTGAATGCCTTGATTCAGTTGGGTGAGAAAGGTATAAAACAACTTTTTATATAGTTTTGTTTAATATATGTATACGTATCAGTATGCTTAAGACATTGAAGCCTGTGAAAAACTTTAATGTTTTTAAGCTGAATAATTAAAGCCGGTTATGTCTATTAAATAAAAAGTGAAACCGGCTTTTTCCTACATGTTATTACTGAACACTGAATTATTTGGCAGGTTCATCCTTAATTTTAAGGTCAGCAATAAGTTCCTTTGCCTTAACAATATTGCAGTCAGTATTGCTAAGCGGGAAGATTGCCAGTTCAATATTGGAGCTTTCAAGATTGTCTGCCCAGCGTTCAATAAAGATGGCTAAAGAGATTGACTGAGGTTCATAACCGGAAACGTCAGCATTCTGTTCGGCATAGTACTTGGCATAGTTTTCATGACACCATACCGGAATGACGTTGGTAGTGCTGTTGTCATCCTCGTCGCTTTCGGTTTCCATGAAAAGAATGCCCTCATCATTCTTCAGAACAAAAAGTTCGAGTCCCTTCTGAACATTCTTAACGAAATACTGATATCTGTAGTCAGCATTTAATTTCAATGCCGCCTGATATTCTCTGTCAGTTAACTGATATGACATTTTATTTTCCTTATGATTGCTAATTAATACTATTTTTTTAAAATTTTTGCCAGGAACTGGCCGGTATAGGATTCCTTGATTTTTGCAACCTGTTCCGGGGTTCCTTCCGCTATGATTTGTCCACCGCCTTCACCGCCTTCAGGACCGAGATCAATAATATGATCCGCAGATTTAATTACATCAAGATTATGTTCAATTACCACTATGGTATTTCCCTGCTCCCTTAATTTGAACAGTACCTGGAGAAGCATGTTGACATCCTGAAAATGAAGACCTGTTGTCGGTTCGTCCAGAATATACAGAGTTCTGCCCGTATCTTTGCGGGACAGTTCCTTTGCAAGTTTTATTCTCTGGGCTTCACCTCCGGACAGAGTGGTGGCCGGTTGTCCGAGCCTTATATATGCAAGACCGACGTCAGCAAGCGTCTGCAGTTTTTTTCTCAGAGGCGGTATGGCCTCGAAAAATTCCAGTGCTTCATCAACAGTCATATTAAGAATATCTGAAATATTCTTTCCTTTATAGGTAATGTCGAGTGTTTCCTTGTTGTATCTTTTTCCGTTGCATTCATCACAGGTAACGTACACATCCGGGAGAAAGTTCATTTCAACCTTGATTATTCCGTCGCCCTGACAGGCCTCACATCTTCCGCCTTTAATATTAAAGGAAAATCTTCCAGATGTGTAACCTCTGGCTCTAGCTTCCTGGGTCTGGGCAAAAAGTTCTCTTATTGTGGTAAAAAAATCCACATAAGTTGCACAGTTTGATCTCGGCGTTCTTCCTATAGGTGTCTGATCAACATTTATTACCTTGTCAAACAGTTCCAGACCATCTATGGATTTGTACGGGGCCGGTTTGATATTTACCGCACCGTTCAGTCTGCGCTGGGCTATGGCATAAAGCGTATCGTTGATGAGCGTTGATTTGCCGCTGCCTGAAACTCCGGTAATGCACGTGAACAGTCCTTTCGGAATTTTTAAGTCTACACCTTTAAGATTATGTCCAGTGGCATTTTTTACGACAAGGTACTGTTTGTCTGATTTTTTCCTTTTTGGTATGGCAATGGAACACTTGCCGCTCAGGTACTTGCCGGTAACTGAATCCTTGCTTTTTATGATATCTTCCACGGTGCCTTCCGCTACCACGGAGCCACCGTGCTCACCGGCTCCGGGACCGATATCTATTATGTGGTCTGCACGTCTTATGGTATCTTCATCATGTTCGACGACAATGACTGTATTTCCGAGATCTCTTAAATGATAAAGAGATTCAAGCAGCTTCGTATTATCTCTCTGATGAAGTCCTATACTAGGTTCATCCAGAACATACATTACTCCTGTAAGACCTGAACCTATCTGACTGGCAAGTCTTATACGCTGTGCCTCGCCTCCTGATAATGTTTCGGCTGAACGCGACAGGGTTAGGTAGCTTAATCCAACGTTAACCAGGAATGAAAGTCTTTCCCTGATTTCCTTGAGGACTTTGGATGCAATCTGTTCCTGCTGAGGATTAAGTGTCAGATTATTAAAAAACTCCAGTGACTCAGCTATGGTGAGATTACACAGATCAGGAAGATTAATATTGTTGACAAATAGGTGACGGTAGGCTTTTTTCAATCTGGCTCCGTTACATTCAGGGCAGGGGACAGAGGTTAAGAATCTGGTGTATTCATCCTTTTCATAATCCCTTGCAGTCTGATATTTTCTGGTCATTTGAGGTACGATGCCTTCAAATGATTTTGATGACTTGAATTCAGAACCGTTCCTGAATTTCTGCACAACTTCAATTTCTTTGTCACCGGTACCATAAAATATGATATTAAGAATTTTGGAACTCAGTTTGTTCAGAGGAATATCTAGACTGAATCCGTACTGTTTGGACAGGGCATCCATGGTGGCAAAATTAAAGGTTGATGATGCAGACCATCCTTTGATTGCTCCATCCCTGATAGAAGCCTTATCATCCACAATAAACGCTTCGGGAGTAAAAACTTCCTGAATCCCCAGACCGAGACAGCACGGACAGGCTCCGGCAGGATTGTTGAATGAAAAGTTTCTTGGTTCTATCTCTGATACAGAATATCCGCACTCAGGACAGGAGTATTTGGATGAAAATTCGAGAGGTGGAAAATCATCTGTCATGGAAACGACTGAGGCCAGCCCGTCACTTAATTTCAAGGCTCGTTCAAGAGAGTCAGAGATTCTTATTCTGCTGCTTTCATCAGTTTTTATTTTGAGTCTGTCAACAACTACTTCAATGGTATGTTTCTTCTGAAGATCCAGAGTAGGGGGATCACTGAGGTCGTAGGTATCATTATCGATACGTACTCGTATATATCCGTCTCTGGCAAGATTGTCCAGAAGCACTTTATATTCTCCTTTCCTGTTTCTGACAACAGGGGAAAGGATCATTATTTTTGAATCTTCCGGCAGGGCAAGACAAGAGTCTATCATCTGTTTCACGGTCTGTGCTTTCAGAACATATCCGTGTTCCGGGCATCGTGCCTCACCGATTCTGGCAAATAGAAGACGCAGATAGTCGTATACTTCAGTTATTGTTCCTACAGTGGATCTTGGATTGTGCGATGTTGATTTCTGTTCTATTGAAATTGCTGGGGATAGCCCCTCAATCATTTCAACATCCGGTTTATCCATTAACTGAAGAAACTGTCTTGCATAAGAAGAAAGAGATTCAACATATTTCCTCTGTCCTTCGGCATACAGTGTATCAAACGCCAAAGATGACTTACCGGAACCAGAAAGTCCGGTTATTACGCAGAACCTGTTTTTGGGAATGCGTAAGCTGATGTTTTTAAGATTATGGGTTTTTGCCCCTTTTATTATGATTTCGTTATTCATTGTCTCTTCTGTATAAGCTCGGCTGTATAACTAAGTGTTTTCCATATTACTTTAGCATACTGCTGGCTTTTATAGTTCAATATATAGTATTCAAAGCTGGCAAAAACAAATGAACAGATAGCTTCACACTATTCCTGGATAACTGTTTTACAGGAATATGTGGCTGCGTAGCCAGTAAAAAATTATTCGGGTATATAAATTATAATTATTTTTAATATTATATATAAATAAGCAATATTTAATTTTGTATCGACAGTGATATTGTATGAGTAATATTTAATTTATTCAAGTTTATTACGGGGAGATTTAACAAAATTATAACAACTATTGTATTGTTATTACTAATAATAAACATAATTACTAATAATGTTTATTTTAAGAAGCTTTTCTTATCAACATGCGATTTGATATTTGTTCACAGAACATAAAAAAATGAATAAAAGAAAATATCATGAAAGACAATATGAAACGACCTCCACGAATGAATGCAAAACGTGGATTTACCGTGTAAACTGCAGATGTTAAATAAACAGAAACGGGGTTACCGCAAACATTGAATGAATTTAATACATACATTGAATGAAGGTCGTTATGAATAAGATAATATATATTGGAATGGATGTCCACTCTTCTAACTTTACTTTGTGCTCTTTTGAACCAGGTTACGGCATGACCGAGGATAAGATATTCGGTCAGGTGCAGTTTAAAGAAAACTTAATTAAAAACACCGAAAAGTATATCAACAATTTGAAATCACAGAGAAAAGATATCGATATTGTTTGTGGTTACGAAGCCGGTTGCCTTGGTTATGTTCCCTGCAGAGAATTAACCAAAGCCGGTATCAACTGTAAGATTCTGGCTCCAAGTACAATGGCTGTACAAAAAGGCGGAAAGAAGCAGAAGAATGACTTCAGGGATGCTTTGGATATTGCCAGATGTCTGGCAAGCGGCTCTTACAAGGCTGT
>NZ_JNKD01000061.1:0-15738 GCF_000701925.1 Ruminobacter sp. RM87
ACATCTCCAGGACAAATCAATATCAGCATCCCGCTGAATGGATAAAGCTTCTTCATCAGACCTGACAACAAGTCGGTTGTCTTCATAAAAGACAGAACAGTCTATATATTCAGGGTGTTGTTCAAGATAGGTTTTTCCCAATGAAACCTTTCCGTTATCGGTATTAAGTCTGCCTACATGAATACGTTTGGCGACACGTGACTGCTTTTTTACTGAATCCCATTTATTGTAGTAAGAGATGATGTAGGTTCTACCTTTTTTGTCTGTATAACTGGAGAAATTCCACTTGATGTCTGTTGAGTCTGTCATATAAATAGTCCATTAGATATATTATGGACTATGTTATACCCATAACGAAAAAAAATAAAGAGAATTTTTTAAAAACATGGGAATAAATGTGATATTTAATGGTTTTATGATGAGATTCGCCCTAGTTATAAACTAGGGCGTGCGGAGTTTAGGTTTAACGGCATTTTTATTTATATAAGGCTGACGGTTACTGTCACTGTGCATAACCGGAGAATTCATTGAAACAGAGAATGGAAAAGTATTTTCCTGAAGGCAAAAAAAAAATCCCTGTTAAGGGACTGTTCTGAACAATCTTAATTGGTACCCGAGGCGGGACTTGAACCCGCACGCCATTACGCACTACCACCTCAAGGTAGCGTGTCTACCAATTCCACCACCCGGGCACAATTAGATATTTTATTTTATACTCTTCATTGAGTTTGATGTCTGATGAATGGTACCCGAGGCGGGACTTGAACCCGCACGCCGCTAAGCACTACCACCTCAAGGTAGCGTGTCTACCAATTCCACCACCCGGGCATTCATCGGTATCAGAGGTTTACCCTCTAACGTTTAAGTGCGCTCATTATATCTAATGGGCGCACTCTTTACAACAACTATTTTAAAAATATAGTTAGTTTGCTTCTTTTGTGTTCACTATAGCCTTTTCAGCCTGATCAGCAGTAGTCTTAACATCTTCTTTTACACTGTTGATAACTTCTTTGGCCTTGTCACCAGCTTCACTTACGGCAGCCTTGGTTTCAGCAGCTGCAGTATTTACTGAATCCTTGGCAGCTTCAACACCGGCATTTACCTGATCTTTTGCTGAATCTACCGCTGACTTCACTTCATTCTTCGCAGATTCTGCTGATTCCTTTGCGGAATTAACAGCAGCATCAGTATTTTCCTTTACGGCGCTGACAGCAGCATCAGTGTTTTCCTTTACAGCGCTGACAGCAGCATCAGTGTTTTCCTTTACAGCGCTGACAGCAGCATCAGTGTTTTCCTTTACAGCATCAGCAGCTTCATTAACTGCTTCCTTGCTCTTGTCAGCAACATCAGACATTTCAGTCCTAACTTCTACAGGAGCACCGGCTGCTTCAGTCTTAACTTCTGCAGGAGTATCAGCAATCTTACTGAAATCATCAGCGTTTTCAGTTGAACGATGACTGTTCATGTAACCAAGGGCAATTGCCAGAATAAAGAACACGGCGGCAAGCCCCCAGGTGGTCTTCACGAAGAAGTTGGCACTGCCTGCGGAACCGAATAAAGTGTTAGAAGCACCGGCACCGAATGATGCCCCCATACTTGCTCCCTTTCCCTGCTGCATTAAAATAAAGGCAATCAATAATACAGAAACAATTAAAAAGAGAACTAAAAGAATCGCATACAAATAACTCATTACATCACCTCAGCTATAGCTGTTTTTGTGGCTTATTCTATCAAAGTATATAAGCTTTTCAAAATTTTTTTGTCCAATGTACCCAATCATACCTAAAAAAAGCTTATTCCCACTATCCGGGAATAAGCTTCTCCCACATTTATATGACTGTCTGAAAAAATTCTTCAGATTAGCTCTGACTCTGCTTAACAATTACATTGGCAATACTGCTGGCAAGTTCCTTCACCAGAGCTCCGTCTTCACCTTCAACCATTACACGCACCAGAGGTTCGGTTCCTGATTTTCTCAACAGAACACGGCCCTTGTTGCCGAGAATCTTTTCAGCCTTGGCCTTGGCTTCAAGAACTTCGCTGTCGGTAAGAGCATCAAAACCTGAAGAGAGACGAACGTTAACCAGTTCCTGAGGGAACAGCTTAACATCCTTATGAAGTTCACTTACAGGCACGTTATATTCACACATTGCTCTCAGAACCTGTAAGGCACTGATAATACCGTCGCCGGTAGTGGTGTGTCTTAAACTGATGATGTGACCTGAATTTTCACCGCCCAGTGACCAGCCGAGTTCAAGCAGCTTTTCCATAACATAGCGGTCACCGACCTTTGCTCTTTCAAACGGAATACCGAGTCTTCCGAGAGCCTGTTCAAAGCCGAGGTTTGACATCTGTGTACCAACCACGCCGCCGTTGAGTTTGTTGAATCTCTGCTGATATTCAGCAATGATGTACAGCAGAACGTCACCGTCGAGAACCTGTCCCTTTTCATCAACAATCAGAACACGGTCACCGTCACCGTCAAATGCGATACCGAAATCGGCCCTGGTTTCAAGAACCTTGAGAATAAGATTGTTAGGATGTGTTGAACCGTAGCCGTCATTTATATTAATACCGTTAGGAGTATTACCGATGGTGATCACACTGGCACCGAGTTCCTTGAATACCATGGTTGCAACCTGATATGTGGCGCCATGTGCACAGTCAAGAACAATCTTCTTGCCGTTCAGTGTATAGGTATTAGGGAAAGTACTCTTACAGAATTCAACGTAACGGCCGGGAGCATCATTTTTTCTGCTGGCCTTACCGAGTTCGGCAGCTTCAACCACGGTCATAGGCTGATCAATAAGGGCTTCAATCTGCAGCTCGATTTCATCAGGAAGTTTGGTACCGTCCTTGGAGAAGAACTTAATGCCGTTATCATAGAACGGATTGTGTGACGCACTGATTACCACACCAGCCTCTGCTCTGAACGCCTTTGTCAGGTAAGCAACTGCAGGAGTAGGCATTGGTCCCAGCAGAACGGAATCAACACCGGCCGCACTGAAACCTGCTTCAAGAGCAGCTTCGAGCATATAACCGGAAATACGGGTATCCTTACCGATAATAACCCTTTTGGTTCCCTTTTCTGACAGAACCTTACCGGCTGCCCAGCCTAATTTCATTGCGAATTCAGGTACTATAGGATATTCACCAACCTTGCCTCTTACACCGTCAGTACCAAAATATTTTCTATTCATTACTTCTGTTTCCTATTTTTAATAATTTTTCCAATCTGCAATAATTCTCTGAGCTTTGGTCCCCTGGTTTCAAAACGTTTCACATAATTCCAGCATTCCAAAGCCTGAACCGTCTCGGCCACGTCATGAACTCTTATAATCTTGGCTCCTTTGTTAACCGCATACATTGCGAGTGCCAGAGAGCCGGGGAGTCTTGCATTAACAGGAGCTTCAGTAAGCATTCCTATCATTGATTTACGTGAAAGACCTACAAGAATCGGATAACCGAAGCTGTTGAAGGTTTCCAGTCTGGCAAGAAGCTCATAATTCTGGTCCATGGTTTTACCGAAGCCGATACCCGGATCAATAATGATGTTCTGTTTTGAAATTCCCGCATTCAGGCAGGTGTGAAGCTTTCTGAACAGAAACTCTGAAATATCACCGAGAAGGTCCTTGTATTCAATATTGGTCTGCATGGTCTTTGGTTCACCAAGCATATGCATGATACATACGGGAGCATTCAGTTCCACACAGGTTTCAAGAGCACCCGGCATGCTCAGGGCTCTGATATCATTAATCAGATGACCGCCGGCATTGAAGGCTTCTTTCATTACTTCAGGCTTTGATGTATCCATGGATATGAAAACATTAAGTTCCTTAGCTATTTTCTCTACTACGGGAACCACTCTGTCAAGTTCCTCCTGAACGGAAACTTCAGCAGCTCCTGGACGGGTTGATTCACCGCCTACGTCAATAATATCAGCGCCTTCCTTTACAAGACGTTCGGCATGAGCCATCGCCTTATCAAGAGTATTATGTTCTCCGCCGTCAGAAAAGGAATCAGGAGTTACGTTTAAGATACCCATTACTCTCGGCTGATCCAGAGTAAGAGTTCTGTCATGCGCGGTTAACTTGTATATCATGGTAGTTCTCGGCTAATATCTGTAAAAACAATAAACCTTACCGCATTTTACCACAAAGGGCATAAATAGAAATTTTTACCGATATAAATACCACATGTGTCTGTCAACTTTAAAACCGATCTCAAATTTTAAGGTCTTTCGCGGCGTATCATGCGGTATTCCGACCTGGTCTATCTTCTGAATTTTTCAATCCAGCCAACCGCAAAATCGACCAGTTCTCTCTGACTCATGAAACGGAGTTCCGCATTACCGAGTACAGATTTCTGAACCTTATGATTCTTTTCGAAGTCGGTACCTATTCTTTCAAAATCCTCGCCGTCCACGAACAGTGTTTCATACTCCTTCCAGACTCTTGCGCCGTTTTCCATCACGGCACTGTATTCCGTACAGTTATGCTTTCCGGGATACCCGGCCCGTACATCGGCAAGATGCAGAGAAGTGTTCTTATCATAACCGACTCCGATAAGAAGGACCTTTGCATCAAGCTCATAGAGTCTGCCTATTGGTGATCCGTCCCCGAATATATTGGAAAGGTCATGATCTGACGTCAGATATTCCGCAAATTTGCCCCATGCAGCCACTGAACGAGCCGGATGATCACTGCGAAGTGTTCCCGGCCAGTTTCTGAACATTTCCGCAACCGCCCCCATGGTATTTGTCGGTGTTATCCTTTTATCATAGGCAGGCCAGTTATCCCTGATAATCTGCCAGTACTCTTCCGGGACTGTCCAGTGCACTCCGTCCGCTGGATCAAGATTCTTCCATGACTGAGTCGGCATCATAACCGTTCCTTCAGGACCTACTGTTTCAGTCAGAGCCTCGATTATTGTCTGAGCCCCGCCGCATACATAGCCGATACTGCTCATGGAGGTATGAACCATCAGAACCTGCCCCTTTGAAACTCCGGCCTGTTCCAGAGCCTCAGTTACATCTTTTTTAATTATCGGTCTCATTTTTTCCTCTTTCGTTGTTTATCGTTTAAGAATATCAGTCTTACTGATTATAATTTTATAATGCAGACAGCCTACAGATGCTCCACATCATTTCATTTCGTTTCCTCACCACTCGAAGTCAGCCCCTGTTTTCTTCCGATTCAGGCTCCGTCCTCTTCATAAGAATGTCATCATTAGCGTTCATGACGTCTGAACCGCTGTTCTGCCTGCTCAGAATTTCAGGCCATTTACGACACGCCTCCGTTTTCTTTACCACGGGATAATACTGCATTGAGGCCGGATAGTTATAATACCGCAGGCTTCAGGTCGTTGTATCACTTGGCGACAGTACCGCTTTCGGAATAATCATCGTTGAATCTGTGGTTGATACCATACCGCCAGGGCCAAAAGACTTATATAAACACCTTACTTTCAGGACATTATTATAAAACGGCAAAACTTACACAGAAACATTTTAAAACAAACATATTCAATGGATCTGTACTTTATTATGGACAGCAGAAAACCTAAATAATTTACCTACAGATATTTTCCTCCAAAAAAAAGGTCCTCACTTCTGAGGACCTTGCATTTCAGTTACGGAATAGCTTTAAAAGCTGTCCTGTGACGGCTTTGACGGTTTGTTCTGAGCTCCGTCCTGCTGCTGTTCCTGAGCAGGTTCTGCCTTAGGAGCGTCCCCGCCGTTACCGGATTCAGGGTTCTGAGGCTTGTCCTGATCGTCATTTCCGCTGTCAGCAGACTTGGAAGTGTTGTATCCGTCAGGTTCCCTTACAGGACGTCTTGCCATAAGATCATCAATCTGCTCTGAATCAATTGTTTCGTACTTGAGCAGAGCATCCTTCATAGCATGAAGAATATCCATATTGGTTTCAAGAATTGATTTTGCCCTGTCGTAATTCTTCTGCAGAATAGCTCTGATTTCATCATCAATAACATTCTGAGAATTATCTGACATGGCTCTTAATGAAGAAGAACTGTTACCAAGATAGTTTTCGGATTCCTCTCCTTCCAGAAGCTGAGGACCTACCTTCTTGCTCATACCCCATCTGATAACCATGTTGCGGGCCCAGTATGTGGCACGTTCAATATCATTTGAAGCACCGGTGGTCACATTATCCTCACCGAAAATCAGTTCTTCGGCTATGCGGCCGGCAAACAGAGTGGCGATGGAATCCTCAAGATAGCTTCTGGTATAGCTTAAGCGTTCATTTTCAGGAAGATACATGGTTACACCGAGAGCTCTGCTTCTAGGGATAATGGTAACCTTGTATACCGGATCAAAATCAGGAAGCATTCTGCCGACAATGGCATGACCTGATTCGTGGTATGCGGTATTGATCTTTTCCTTCTCGTTCATAACCTTTGAACGGAGTTCAGGACCCATAAGAAGTTTATCCTTGGCCAGTTCAAATTCAGCCTGGCTAACCAGATTCTTGTTCTTGCGTGCGGCTGCCAGAGCGGCTTCGTTAACAAGATTTGCCAGTTCCGCACCTGAGAAACCCGGTGTTCCGCGGGCAATCATCTTGATATCCACATCTTCGGCAATAGGAACATTGCGGGTATGAACCTTGAGAATCTGTTCTCTGCCCTTGATATCAGGCAGCCCAACGGTTACACGACGGTCAAAACGGCCAGGTCTCAGAAGAGCAGGATCCAGCACGTCAGGACGGTTGGTTGCGGCAATCACGATAACAGCTTCGTTACCTTCAAAACCATCCATTTCAACCAGCAGCTGATTCAGTGTCTGTTCACGTTCATCGTGACCGCCGCCGATACCGATACCTCTCTTTCTGCCCACGGCATCAATTTCGTCAATAAAGATAATGCACGGACACTTGGTCTTGGCCTTGGCAAACAGATCTCTTACACGTGATGCACCGACCCCCACAAACATTTCAACGAAGTCAGAACCGGAAATGGAGAAGAACGGTACTTTTGCTTCACCGGCAATGGCTTTTGCGAGCAGTGTCTTACCGGTACCTGGCTGACCTACAAGAAGCACGCCTCTTGGAATCTTACCGCCGAGCTTCTGGAATTTTCCAGGTTCTCTGAGGTAATCAACAAGTTCCTTCACTTCGTCCTTGGCTTCATCACAGCCTGCCACATCGGCAAAAGTGGTATGAACCTCATCTTCCCTGAATTCCTTGGCCTTGCTCTTGGAAAAGCTGAAAGCTCCCTTTCCGCCGCCCTGAGCAGAACGCATGAACCAGATCCATACGAAGATCAGAATGATCATCGGGAACCATGATACGAAAATACTTAACAGCAGACTTGGTTCTTCAGGGAGAACACCTGTTGTTTCAACCTTGTGTTCTTCAAGCTTTGGCAGAAGATCCTGGTCAATCATAGGCATGATGACCTTGAATTTCTCTCCGTTGGTACGGTAACCGGTAATGCTGCGTCCGTCAATCTTAACGGATCTTATCTGATTTGCAGCGATATCAGCCTTGAAAGCCACGTAATCACGCTTAGCAGAAGCATTCTCATTGACCTCATTGAATGATAAATAGCCATATCCTAAAACAATGGCAACAATAATCATCAGTATTAGATTTTTTTTCATTATTTGTTTTCCTTTTTTCAGGCAAAAAACTACCTGAAAATATCCTGATCTTCTACTTCACAGCCCTTGAAACCAAGACCTACGTAATATACTTCTCTGGATCTCAGTCGTGAGGCATCAGGTTTTCTTACCTTTACTTCCTTGAAGGATCTTCTTAAAAGCTTCAGATAATCTTCCGTTCCTTCACCGTTAAATACCTTAACCACAAAAGAACCGCCCGTTCTTAGTATTCGACGGCACATGTCATAGGCAAGTTCAACCAGATACATGGCTCTTGGCTGATCAACGTTTATATTTCCAGACATGTTAGGAGCCATATCGGAAAGTATTACATCAACCTTGTCATCACCTACTATCTCGAGCAGTTTATCAAGTACTTCCTGTTCCCTGAAATCACCGCAGAGGAAATCAACCCCGTTGATTGGAGTCATTGGAAGTATATCACAGGCAACCACACGCCCGTGCTCACCGACACAACCTATGGCATACTGTGACCAGCCCCCGGGAGCCGCACCCAAATCCACAACTTTGTATCCTTCCCTGATGATTCTGTCTCTTCCCTGAATTTCTTCAATTTTGAAACTGGCACGGGAACGAAGCCCTTTTTTATGAGCTTCCTGTACGTAGACATCATCAAAATGTTCTTTTAACCATCTTGTCTGACTGGCTGTTCGTTTCTTTTTTGTCATTATCGTTTATTTTTATAAATTACGGTTTTCAGATATTCCGGATTTCAAACCGAAGATATCATCCCTCCACTGTAAATTTTCTTAATATTCCACCTGTAAATCATATCATATTAACAAATTTATTCCATACAGCAAAATAACAACTTTCCGCATTTATCAATAATATGAAGCAATCCTAAAAGGTTGCGTCCTTAACCAGATACAGTACCGTATGACTGAGAGTTTTCAATTCTGCCGATTACAGGTGTCATCTCTTAAAATATGGGCTGAATGTCTGTTTTTCAAGAGAATATTATCTCATCCTCTAATGATTAAAAAATAACCGGGACTCACGCCCCGGTATGATTTCTATCTTATCAGAACTTCACTGAAGTTGCCCTTGCCTCCCCTGCTTCTGACTTCAATGAGTGTCGGAATCATATTACCGGAAACAATCTGCTCCACATGGGAAATTATGCCGATCTGCCGATCAGACTTGAGGCTTCTCAGGGAAATCAGAAGATTTTCCAGTCTTTCATTGTCCAGGGTATCAAATCCTTCATCGATAAACATGTTCTCAACCTTGATGTTTCCGGTTATCAGATCTGAAAGACCTAAAGCCATGCCAAGAGATATTCTGAATTTTTCCCCGCCGGACAGAGAACATATAGGTCTTTCCAGACCTCCCGTATCATGATCGATTACCACCAGTTCAAATTTGTTTTTATCCACAGCTTTTTCTGTTTCCAGATATATGACCTTTAGGGAATATCTGCCGGTAAAAGACATGATGTACTTATTTGCCATTTCAACCAGATAACCATAAGTTATGCGCTGTGCGTATCTGCCAAGGTTATGCTGGGTCCTGAACAATTCCATAAGACGGATTTCAACCTGATGATCCTTTTGGATTTTTTCTATCTGGGCATTGACATCACTGAGTTTTTTCTGATTTTCACGATCCGTCATCAGTTTAAACGCATGAGCATTCTTCTGCTGTTCAATGTTCCTGATATCCTCATTGAGCTTATTGTAGAAATCTTCATTTACAGTGACTTGCGGCAGAATAACGACTCCTTCAGGCAGACTGTTCTTCAGGCCGTTAACGGTATTCACATCCTGCTCTATCAGGCATCCGGCCTGTCCGATTTCCCTGTTTAATTTTTCTTCCATCTGTCTGATTTCATCTGTATTTTTCTTGGCAGCATTGTATTCATCCACCGAAATACCGCAGCCCTTTAAAGCATCTTCCACAGCTATGCCGTTATCAAGCAGCACCTTTCTGTACTTTTCCTCAGCTTCTGATATCGACTGTTCCTGAACCGCTTTCTCATTCTCCATTTTTTTCAGTAATGCGGCCGCCTTCTCCAGTGAAACCTGCTTGGATTTCAGTGAGGACTCTGCGCCGGTTACCTTTTCGGAAACGGCTGACTTTCTTTTATTCAGATCCGCTCTGACTTCCGCTGATGATTTACCGTCAAAAAGCTTTTTATGAGCTTCGGCAACATCATTGTTTCTTATAACGGCTTCAGACAGCTCTTTCTTACACTTTTCCATTCTGTCGTGATCTGTTTTCAGACTGCTTTCAGCATTCTGAACCTTAACGGAAACTATTTTCTTTTGTTCCTCAAGTTCCTCCTTTCTGGTACAGTATTCACTGATTGATGTAACTATTTCATCATATTTTCTTATGCCGTTTTCAGCTTCGCCGTAATCACCGAATGCGGAAAGCTCCTGCCAGGTTTTATATTCCGAAGATGCTTTCTTCGGAATTAACCTGTCTATATCGTCAGTTACTGACAGAATGACTTTTTCAGTATTCTGAATATCCTCACCCTTACCGTCAATCTCCTGCTGTTTCTTGACAATATTGTTTGAAATATCCATAACGGCTCTGCAGCATGAACTGAATTCATTTAATTTCCTGTCCGTTGCCCCCGCCTTTTCAATTATGTATGAATCATTGATTTCTGCAAAATTCCATTCAAAAACCCTGCTGTCTACGGACTTGTCAGCAACGGCAAGCACCTCGGAAGTCTCGTTTATGAATTTTTCAACGGCAAGAGCAAAATCTCTCAACAGAACCGTCACACCATTATCTCCGCAGGAACCGATGGACTGCATTACAGCTGCAAACCATTTATCCCTTAATAAACCTAATGAATCTTTTACGGTCTGTGACAGTATGTTGAAATTTTCAGTTTCCTTATCCAGCAGAGTTCTGTTCATCCTTCCGTCATTAAGTATACTTTCACACTTATGACGCTCCTCATCGATATGCTCCCTGCACTGCTGCACTTCTTTCAGCTTTTCTTCCCTCTGCTGTCTGTAAAGCTCCAGACTGTCCGCATGAAAAGCCTTAGGATGCTCCAGAGAACCGCACAGCGGACACTCTTCTCCCGGTCTGAGTTCTTTGGCAAGCTCGACTATTTTAATCTTTACGTCAATATTCTTGACTTCTCTGTTCAGCTCTTCCAGGGCTTTTTCCGCAAGTTTTATCGGAGATTTTTCTTTGTCATCGTAAAATGCATATTTTTTCCGTAAATCGATAACGATGCCGTGAGTTTTTTTAATTGATTCATACGAATTTCTGAGTTTTTCCTTATTTGAAGAAATCTGCTTCATTTCCACGTACAGTAATCTTCCCTGCTCAGACATATAGGAATTAATCACTTGCTCAATCAGACCAATCTTCCGGCAGTTATCCTGCTGATTTTCATCAAGAGACACCTCAAGTTTTTCGGCATGAGTCAGGATGTCAGATTTCATGTTCTTCAATATGTTTAAGTAATCCGCCAGTTCCTGCTTCTTTTTATGTAAATTGCCTTCATAACCGGCTAATTTCTTCTTTAACCTGTAGTAATCGGTAAGTTTTGACTTCTGTATTGCCCAGAAATCCTTCATATACTCAAATTTTTTGTTTGCATCGTAATCTTTATTAAGAGTCTGTAGTTCAGTGCTGATGACGGCCAGTTCATGATCCTGTCTATTCTTTTCCTTCAGGCTGTTCTTTTCGTCATTTTCGGCATTGACGAAGATCTTCTGCCTGTTCTGAACATCATTTTTCGCTTCTATCTGTACCTTTTCAAGCTTCTCGGCCTCCTGGATAAGTGGCAGCTTTTCAGTCTCTTCAACAATAATGGTCTTCAGCTCAGAATCATACCGCTCTTTTTCAGCCTTCAGTGCGGAGTGTTCCTGCTGTTCTCTCTGAATCTCTCTTTTTTGCTCTTCAATATTGTTTTCATGCTTTTTCAGAGTATCAACAGCATTCTTCAGATGCAGAAAATCATCACGGCATACAAGTGTTTTTTCATATAGACTGATGTTCATGTAATCAGTCTGAAGTTCTTCCTTTCTTTTTCCGATTCCTGCGATTTCCTCTTTTTTTGCGGCAATCAGAAGCTGTTGCTTCTGAATGTTTTTTCCGCATTCTTTAACACGATTCAGTTTTTCCTGAACTTCTTTTTTTTCCTGCAGTTCTTTTTCACACAGATGCATTTTTTCTTCTTCTTCAAACCGATCCTCATCAGTCATTAACCTGATGGAAGTCTTCACCACTTCCATTTCATTTGTCTGCTTTGACACTTCCTGCAGTCTGTTCTGTAACTGTTTATGGATCTGCTGATAAATTCCGGTTCCCGTCATCTTCTCAAGCAGTACGGTCTTTTCATCTGTATCCTGATTGAGAAATGCCATGAAATCCCCCTGAGGAAGGATAATGACCTTACTGAACTGTTCCCATGACAGCCCGATGTACTGTTCCGCTGCTTTTGAATAAGAATTTGGGTGTTCGGTATTCTGTACTTCATGATCTACAGTTCCGTCATCATGAAGAACCTGCATTAAGCAGTTAAAAGCCATATTCTTTTTAAGAGCCTTCTCACTACTGTTTCTTTTGGCCTTCTTTCTGTAAATCCTCACAAAGGCTCTGTAACGGATATTCTGCTGACCGATAAAATCAACCTCAGCAAAAGCTTCGTTTTTTCCTCTTGTCATGATGCTCGTTCCACCGGAAGCCTTGATGAACGAACCGTCACCGCATGGAATATATTTACCGCCTGAATCAGTACCTGAGCGCGGAGTAGAGGCATACAGAGCAAGACATACAGCATCAAGAATGGTACTTTTTCCGGCACCGGTGTTTCCGATAATCGCAAAAATCTTATCGGTAACCTGATGTTCAAAATCAATTTCAAAATTTTCAAGACTGGCCAGATTATGTCCTTTTACCTTTAAAATTTTCATTCTTAAAATCTCCGCTACTACTAATTGCCGGTATTCTGCTGTTCGGTTTTTACTTCTTCCACCAGTTCTTCAAGTACTTTTTTCATGTCATCAGGCAAATCAGCCTTCTCATCCCCGCAGCTCTCTCTGTACAGACGTGTAACCAGATCAAGAGGATCAAGGATATCCTTCAGGGAATGAATATCCCTGTTGAAATGTGAACTGTCATCTTTTCCCCTTTTACTTACCATAATCTTCATGTCACACAGACGAATCACGTTCTGTAATTCGTTCAGAGTGCTGTCGGCAAATTCACGTAAAGCGCCTATACTGCTAAATCTGGTATCATCCGGATCAAAACAGATGCTGAAACTGTAAAACGGTCTTATCTCCGGCTTAACCTCGGGAAGGCACTGAAGCTGCCTGATAACATCATCAAATTCTTTTTCAGAAATGCCTTCCTTTTCGGCATCAGCAGGATATCTCACGAGCTTTACGGCTCTGTCAAACACACGTTCGGTAACAGTCACCTCAAATGATTCACGGCGTACCGGCTCTGTTGACAGTTTGTCAGAAACGGACTGTTTTTTTGAGAAGGTAACCATATTGACGCCGTTTGCGTAATCAATTTCCCCGAAATTAATCGGGAAAGGAGAACCGCTGTACCAGATATTGTGAGAAACCTTCTGACGCAGATGAATATGTCCAAGTGCGGCATAATCAAACCCACTGTAAATACCAGTGCCTACGGCCTGTTGTCCGCCAATGTAATCCATGGATTTTTCCTCTTCCGCCTTTCTGATTTCAGAACTACTTACAAAACAGTGACCTGTGCATATTACCGGCACATTTTCAGCATCGGTATTGAATTTTTCCTTCACGTATCCTTTAAGATATTCAAGAGCCTGACAATGAACATAACGCATGCATTGTTCATAATTCATTCTGTCAACGGAATCAGGCATGGTAATTGTGCACAGTCTGGACATCGGAATATACGGGAAGGCCACGACAATCCCCTTCAGGATATCCTTATCCACAACAGGATATACTATTTTTTCAAAATCCACTGAACAGCTGTGCTGCTCTGGATCGTAAACTACGGGAAGTTCACCGATGATTCGCAGATGATCACAGAAGGATGTGTATATGCCTATGCTGTCCACCTTTCTTGAACTGTCATGGTTACCGGCAGTAATAACAACATGCATTTCAGGAAATTCAGCATGAAGCTCATTAATGACCCTTCCCAGAAATTTTTCTGAATCAACGGAAGGATTGGAACAGTCAAATATATCCCCTGAAAGCAGAAAAAGATCAGGCATTTCATCAGACAGCAGCTTAATGACATTTTCCTTCAGTGCGGCATATTCCGCACTTCTGTCATACTGATAAAGATATTTGCCGATATGCCAGTCCGAAGTATGCAGAACCTTTAAATTTTTACCCGCAATAATACTTTCATTCTTTACATTCTCGTTATTAACAGTCATTTTCAACTCAGCCTCTACTATCTTTAATCATCTTACGGGAACGGGGACGTGCTGCCGGTAATCAGCGACAGCCGGGGATAATCAGAATATTTATTATACACAAAACAAGATACCACTAAAAAATATATTTGTCATTATGTTTTTAACAACGGCATCAGAATTTCGATATGCATCACCTTATAATAAATCAGATTCCATAAACAGAAAACTCAAAAAAAAAAGCCGCTTCCACGGGATCTGGGAAACGGCAAAAAAACTGTATTCTAAAATCTGATATTACTTTGTTGAACCGAATCCGCCGGCACCTCTGGCTGTTTCGGAAAGCTCGTCAACAATTTCAATGCTTTCAACGGCAACCGGAACGATAAGGCTCTGAATGGCTCTTTCACCTCTCTTGAAAGTTATTTCCTTTCCTGCGGTATTGTCGCCCTGTTCATCAACAACAATGTGAGCAATCCATTCTCCGCGGTAATCCGAATCAATTACACCTACGGTATTGCGCAGACCAATCCCCTTGATACCTGCGCCTGAACGGGGTAACAGAAGTGCTACGTGTCCTGACGGAACTTCAGCCGCAAAGCCCAGATTAACAACGTTATCCCTGCCCACAACCAGAGTCACATCCTGCTGGAAATAAATATCCATGCCACCTGCAGACTCGGTTTTATACTCAGGTTTAATAAAATTCTCAACTAAAGGTTTAACTTTCATAATTTACACTCATATGTCGGAATACGGGAAAATTCTAAAAAGAACTCTCCGGTACTGTTTAAACTAACCGGGTCTATTATAGTCTATTTTGAGCCTAAAAATAACCGGTCTTAAAATTTCCCGTGTTTTCTGAACATCAGTTTTATCAGCGCAAATGTTGTATAAATATTCACACACCTCCCAAAAATCTGTATAATGCAGAAAATTTTGAAGGATGTATATTATGGAACTTACCACTAAACAGAAGCTTTATCTCAAGTCAAAGGCTCACGATCTCAAGCCGGTTGTAATGATTGGCCAGAAAGGAGTTACTGACAGCGTAATCGAAGAAATCAAGACTTCCATTGACCATCACGAACTGATTAAAGTTAAAATTGCCGGTCAGGAAAAGGAAGTAAGAGAAGCAGTGGCTGCAGAACTGGCAACCAGAGCCGACATGGCCATAGTACAGATTATGGGTAACAATGTTACTTTCTTTAAGCAGAAGAAAAAAGAAAGCAGTTACAGTCTGCCAAAGGCTTAATACGTAGAATTACTTGTTATTTACCTAAACTTTGTTGTAATTCATATGTTTAGGACACATAAGACCGAATTTCAAATAACGTGAGGTTCGGTCTTTCTATTTCTCGATTTCACTTAGGATAATATCCAGTTCGTCCAATGACTGTATGTTGTCGTCTTCGTCTGTTTCCTCTTCTTCTTTCGAGAGTTTTCCAAATATTTCCGTAGAAGGCATAGGAATGTCCAATGCTTCCATTATCCTTCTTTGAACACCGGTTACAGGAGTGTAATAACAACCTTCCCTGAATACCGTCTGTTCGATGGAATCTAGATTTGCCAGCAGTTTGTTATCTGAATCGTAAGGCATTTTCATGCCGTTGGCGGTTGCGTGCTTTACTCTTTGTCTGAACATCATTCCAATGGCACTGGCAAGGAACATTACAAAAGTCTTTCCTTCTGTTGTCTCATTCTTGGAGGTTCTATATCTGTTTCCTCCAATGGTCTGCTTGGCAATCCTGAACAG
>NZ_JNKD01000062.1:0-15097 GCF_000701925.1 Ruminobacter sp. RM87
CAGCCTGTGAAAACTCAAGTTTGTAACGGGTGAATCTGCCTTTTGATTTTACCTTATCAATTACCCTTGTTGTTTTAAGCTTTTCGAGGATTGGATACTGGCTCAAAAACTTCTCGGTCCATTCGATTGTTCCTGTAAGCTCTCCTCCCGTAATCTTACCCACAGTCAAGGTTTTTCCTTTAACTCTGACCGACATGTGACGTTCAGAATCCCATACATTTTCGTAGGAACAGACATATGTGTATTTGCCATTTCTGTTGAACAACAGTGGGGGAAGAGCGGGAGCATCAATAACAGCCATAATTTTTCCTATATAGTTACATGTATATATGTACCTATGATATCATAAAAAACAAAAGAAGTCCCCATTATTTGGGGCATCTTGGAAATTTATTTTTTAAATGTAACTATATCTTCAAAGAATAGTTTTAAGGAAAGCATGTCCTTTTTTGTTTGTGCACATAAATCCTTATCACCAGAAAAGGTTATTCACAGCTGAAATATTATTTTTTACACGGCCGTATGAGTGTTTTTATTTAAGAGTTTAAAAAATGTTCAAAAAGAAGAATCAGCCCACAAAACGAAAGGGAATGTAATATTGAATTTTTTATTAAAGCTGAGTATAATTAACGCGAAAATTTTCAGATGATATTCAAAAGTCTATCGGGAAATTAGACCTGTTTTTTTAGTTCTGTGAATAACAGAAAATTTACGTAAATTTATCCAATAGAGGATTTAATAATAATGGCTAAGATTGTAAAGGTTATTGGTCGTGAAATCATCGACTCTCGTGGTAATCCTACCGTAGAAGCTGACGTTTACTTAGATGACGGTTCAATGGGCCGTGCAGCAGTTCCATCTGGAGCTTCTACCGGTGTTCGTGAAGCATTAGAACTTCGTGATGGCGATAAGTCACGTTTCGGTGGTAAGGGTGTATTAAAGGCTGTTAAGAATGTTAACGAAATCCTTGGACCAGCAATCGTAGGTATGGATCCAGTTGATCAGCGTGCCGTTGATAAGGTTATGCTTGACAAGGATGGTACTCCATTCAAGAAGAATCTTGGTGCTAACGCTATCCTCGCTATTTCATTAGCTGTTGCTAAGGCTGCCGCTGCTGCAAAGAAGGTTCCTTTATACGAACACATCTCTGACTTAAACGGTACTCACGGCGTTTACTCAATGCCTCTTCCAATGATGAACATCATCAATGGTGGTGCTCACGCTGCTTGGTCAATGGATATGCAGGAATTCATGGTTCAGCCAGTTGGTGCTAAGACCGTTCGTGAAGCTATCCGCATGGGCGCTGAAATTTTCCACGAACTCGCTAAGGTTCTTAAGGCTAAGGGTCAGCCTACCACTGTAGGTGATGAAGGTGGTTATGCTCCTAAGCTCGCTGGTACTGCTGATGCAATGGCTGCTATCAAGGAAGCTGTTGAAAACGCTGGCTACAAGTTCGGTGAAGACGTAACTTTAGCTATGGACTGTGCTTCTTCTGAATTCTATGATGAAGCTGCTAAGCTCTACAGAATGAAGGCTGAAGGTAAGGACTTCACCTCTAATCAGTTAGCTGACTTCCTGGCTGACCTCTGCAATCAGTATCCAATCATCTCTATCGAAGATGGTCAGGCTGAAGGCGACTGGGACGGTTGGAAGTACTTAACCGACAAGATCGGTTCTAAGTGCCAGCTCGTTGGTGACGACCTCTTCGTAACCAACCCTTCAATTCTCAAGGAAGGTATCGAAAAGGGTATCGCTAACTCAATCCTTATCAAGGTTAACCAGATCGGTTCTTTAACTGAAACCTTAGACGCTATCCAGATGGCTCACAAGGCTGGTTACACTGCAGTTATTTCTCACCGTTCAGGTGAAACCGAAGACTGCACCATCGCTGATATCGCAGTTGGTACCGCTGCTGGCCAGATCAAGACCGGTTCATTAAGCCGTTCAGATCGTATGGCTAAGTACAACCAGTTAATCCGTATCGAAGAAGAATTAACTGCTAAGGGTATTGATGCTCCTTTCGCTGGTCGTAAGGCTGTTAAGGGTCAGAACTAATTCTAATCCTTAGGATTATTTAGTTTAGATCTTGAACCTCCCGTAATTGTTAGGTTGCGGGAGGTTTTTTATTGTTCATGTCTATATGTAATAATCCTGTCAATATATTATAATATGCACGATTATCGTCCATCCCTTGTTTGGAAAAGATACCATGCGACTTATTAACATTATTCTGACTGCCGTTATAGCTCTTCTTGTGTACAATTACATCAGCGGACGTAACGGTTATCATCAGAATCTCCAGATCGAAAATGATTTGATTAAAGCACAGGACCATACCCGTGTGCTTCAGGAAAAGAACGACATGATTCAGAAGGACATTAATAACCTCAGAAACAACAGTAATCTTGAGACCATTGAAGATATAGCCCGTTCTGATCTTGGTATGATAAAAGAAGGTGAAACTTTTTATCAGGTAACCGGAGTTGATAACAAGTAAAATGAAATTAGATGTGGTAATACCTGCTGCAGGTGTCGGCAAAAGAATGAATGCAGGATTCCCGAAGCAGTATCTTAAGCTCGGAAATCAGACTATTCTTGAGAGAACCGTATCCGTGTTTATGGATATGAAGGATGTTGTTGACAATATCATTATTGTTGTCAGCAGGGATGATGACAGATTTCGTGAATTCGGTTTTGAAAAGAACAGTTGCGTAAAAGTATGCATTGGCGGCACTGAAAGAATAAACAGTGTTCTTAACGGACTTCACTGTGCTGAATCTGAATATGTTCTGGTTCATGATGCTGCACGCCCATGTGTACTTCCTGATGATATTCGCAGACTCATCAGTGCCGGATGCAATGATAACGGGGCTATACTGGTATCAAGGGTTGCCGATACAATGAAGAGAACAGATGAAAACAATTCAATAATTTCAACTGTTTCCAGAGAGCATCTGTTTCACGCGCTGACTCCGCAGCTGTTTAAAAGAAAGCTTTTAATTGATGCGTACGAGAATGCCGTGTCTTCCGGAATCGTTCTTACTGATGAGGCTTCCGCCATGGAAAGTGCAGGTTTTTCTCCAAAGGCGGTTATAGGCGAGGCTTCAAACATAAAGGTTACCGAACCGTTTGACATGAAGCTTGCTGAATTTTTCTTGAAACTTAATAACAGGTGGTAAAAGTGTTTAGAATTGGTCATGGATTTGATGTTCATAAGTTTGGCGGTGATGGTCCTGTTACTTTAGGCGGAGTGAAAATTGAGTATGAAAAGGGACTGATTGCCCATTCTGACGGTGATGTGGTTCTGCATGCTTTGGCTGATGCACTGCTTGGCGCAGCTGCTTTAGGAGACATCGGCAGACTTTATCCTGACAATGATGATGCCTATGAAGGAATCGACAGCCGGATTCTGTTAAGGGATACTGTAAAGAGAATTCATGAGCGTGGATATCACGTGGTCAATGTGGATATTACCATTCTTGCTCAGGCTCCGAAGATAGCTGTTCACGAAAGAAAAATGTGTGAAAATATTTCTGCTGACTTGCAGATTGGTATAGATTGCGTGAATATCAAAGCTACAACCACTGAAAAGCTTGGTTTTGTTGGAAGAAAAGAAGGTATTGCTGTAGAAGCTGTTGCACTGCTGGAAAAATAATATGAAACCTCTGAATATCCTTATCAGTAATGATGATGGTGTTTATGCGGAAGGCATAGACGTGCTCTATGCCTATCTTAAGAAAGCCGGTCACAAGGTAAAGGTTGTTGCTCCTGACAGAAATCAGAGTGCCGCCAGTCATTCTCTTACTCTTGAATATCCGTTGAGGGTGCAGAAAATAAACAAGGAAGATTATCTGGCTGTAAAAGGAACTCCAACAGACAGCGTGTACCTGGCTGTTAACAGTCTTCTGGACACGAAACCCGATATCGTGATTTCCGGAATAAACAACGGGGCAAATCTGTGTGACGACGTTATTTACTCAGGTACTGTTGCTGCGGCAGTTGAAGGAAGAAATCTGGGGTTGCCGGCAATTGCTGTTTCATTATGCGGAAATACTCATTATGACACCGCGGCTGAGATTGTGGGCAGAATTATTGACAGAATAGAAGAATGTCCAATTCCGTCTGACAGAATTCTGAATATTAATGTCCCTGATCTGCCTGTTGAGCAGGTTAAGGGGGTAAGGGTTACCAGACTTGGCAGAAGAATGAGCTCAGAAAGTGTAATTGAGGAAAAGGATCTTCGAGGACATCCGATATACTGGATAGGCCCTCAGGCAGATGCGCTGGATAAGGCTGAAGATACAGATATCTACGCCATATCTGAGGGGTATGTTTCTATTACACCTCTTCATATTGATTTAACGGCTTATCAGGTTCTTGACGACCTGTCAGGATGGATTTCAAAGGTTTACTGATAATGAAATTATTTGAAAAATGCTATGACAAGTGTATAGAACTGGCACAGCATAAATATGCTGTGTGGTTTCTCACGGGAAACAGTTTTATCGAGTCAATTTTCTGGCCTATACCTGTTGACATTATGCTGGCTCCAATGTGTCTTGCCAATCCTGCCAGGGCGTATCGTTTCGCCTTTTTAGCCACGGTTTCATCAGTTCTCGGGGCTATAGTGGGATACTATGTCGGTTATTATCTGTATGAACTTTTTCTTGTGGATTGGTTCAATTCTCTAGGGTGGTCTGAGGCTGTAGGAACAGTACAGAAATACTTACAGCAGTTTGGTGTTTTTTTCATAGTGATAGGTTCTTTTACCCCAGTTCCATACAAAATTGTGGCCATCTGCTGCGGATTGGCAGCTGCCAACCACAATCTGGATATACCTACATGGCAGCTGGAAATATGGATGTTTATCCTGGTATCATTTCTGGGGCGCGGAGCCAGATTTTATCTGATTGCCATGCTGCTTAAACTTGGTGGCAGCAGGCTTGCTCAGAAAATCAGAAAATATATTGATATTATAGGCTGGTTAACCATAGCTGCTGCGATTTTGTTTATTGGTTGGTATGCTGTTTTTAGGAATTAGTGCTTGATGAATAAAAATTGGTTGTTTGTTTCCGGCATGATTCTGTTGGTAATTACCGGATGTGCAACGTCTGACAGACCGTATTCACCTGCGGACCTTACAGGCGTTAAACAGGTTCCGTCAAGGACGGTTAAAACTCAGCCTAAGCGTCAGCAGGCGTATTCATCTTCAACCAGAAATACGACAGCTGCCAGAGGGTATTATGTTGTCAAGCCCGGTGATACGCTGTATTCCGTAGCTTTTGCCAATAATATGGATTATCAGACGCTTGCACTTATAAATGGTATAAAGCCCCCATATACAATCAATGTGGGACAGAGATTGCTTACTGATACGGTAAAATCAGAACAGAAGTTATATCGTGTCGTTAAAGGCGATACTGTTTACAATATTTCCAAAAGACATAATCTGACACCTGCCCAGCTTGCTTCCATGAATGGCATTGATAAGAATTTCAATATCAGAATAGGCCAGATGCTGGTAGTCGGCAGAAAATCATCAGCTGCTGCAGCCAAACCGGCCGCTGCCCAGAACATAACCGTTGCTCCTGTATCCGTTGCTTCATCAGGTAATAAGGTAAGTTCGGCTCCTGCATCATCAGCCAGAAAGTCTGGTTCGTCAGCTCCTGCAATGTCTGCGTCGTCCAAGCCGGCAGCATCTGTGACATCTTCTTCCAAAAAGGATAATTCTTCATCATCTGGTTATCAGAATGTGGCCAAAAACAATGCCAAGGTCAGATGGACCTGGCCATACAATGGAAAAATCATTGAAGGCTACAGCAGAAATAATAAAGGGATAGATATTTCCGGAAATAAAGGTGACAGTGTAAGAAGTGCCGCTAAGGGAAAAATTGTATATGCGGGAAACGCTTTAAGAGGTTATGGCAATCTGATTATTATCAACCATGATGGTGACTATCTCTCTGCATATGCTCATAATGATGCCATTCTGGTTGCAGAAGGTCAGTCTGTAGAATCAGGACAGGTTATAGCCAGAATGGGCAATACTGATGCAAAGTCGGTCAGACTTCATTTTGAAATACGTCATAATGGTGAATCAGTTAATCCGCTCAGTTATCTGCCGAAAAAGTAGTAAGGCTCGAGAATAGAGAAGGCTGTCAGTTTAGACAGCCTTCTCATTTTTTTAAGAAATTTCAGTCTGTATAAAACGGAAACTTTTCAGGATGAATCTAGATTTCCTTTACCTTATCAGTCAGAGCATAGATGAGGTTGAGGGCATCTCTGGCTGAAAGTGTGTCAGGATGAAGAGATTTCAGAGTGCTGATAATGTCTTCAACTTCTGCTGGCACTTCCGGAGATGAAGAGGCTTCAGCAATGTTCTGATTACCGGTACTTAAATGCTCGGTGGTAAATGATTTCATTCGCTTTCTGGCAAGTGATATTATGGTGTTTGGAATGCCGGCGAGAGCAGCTACTTCCAGACCGTATGAGCTTGTTGCCGAACCGTCTTCAACATTATGTAAAAATATAATACTGTCACCGCTTTTCTGAGCACCAAAATGAACATTTCTGACATTTGCAAAGGATTTTGCCAGTTCGGTAAGTTCAAAATAGTGAGTTGAGAACAGCGTGTAGCAGCCTTTCTTTGCAAGATACTCTGCAACAGCCCATGCCAGTGACATGCCGTCAATGGTACTTGTTCCGCGCCCGATTTCATCCATAAGAACCAGACTCTTGCTGGTTACCTGATTGATAATGCTGGATGTTTCAGTCATTTCAACCATGAAGGTTGATCTGCCCGAGGCCAGATCATCACTTGCGCCTATTCTTGTAAAGATCTTGTCCACATCCGGAATAACAGCTCTGGAAGCGGGTACAAATGCCCCTGCATAAGCCATAAGTGTTATCAGGGCACTCTGTCTCATATATGTTGATTTACCGCCCATGTTAGGTCCGGTAATCAGTAACAGTGTTGAGCATTCGTTTAAGGAAGATGTATTTGCAATAAACGGATTGTTAAGCACCTGTTCTATTACAGGATGTCTTCCCTGTTCTATCAGGAAATCTCTTGAAGGGGTGAATTCGGGACGGACATAATCATTCTGCTGGGCTACTGAAGCAAAAGAAAGAATCATGTCAAGGTTTGCCAGTTTTTTGGATATGTCAATCAGTGTGTTAAGATAAGGTAGCAGGGAGTCCAGAAGCTCATCATACAGTTTCTTTTCCAGTGCCAGCGCTCTGCTCTGGGCAGTAAGGGTCTGTTCCTCGTATTCCTTAAGTTCCGGAGTAATGTAACGTTCAGCATTTTTCAATGTCTGTCTGCGGATGTAGTCGTCGGGAACGGCATCTGAATTAGCCTTTGTCACTTCTATGTAGTAGCCGTGAACACGGTTGTAGTCAACTTTCAGAGTTGTTATGCCTGTTCTCTGTTTTTCTCTTTCTTCAACTTTTTTGAGAATATCCACTGCACCGTCAGTGAGCTGTCTCAGATAATCAAGTTCTTCGTTGTAACCGTCAGCAATAACGCCTCCTTCTCTGATCACGATAGGAGGGTTTTCCTTGATAGCCCTAGACAGAAGTTCCGCAAGTTCGTTGATGGTCGGGATGGCATTTGCATAAGCTGCAGTGTTGCCTGAGTAGGATGACATAATGTTTTTCAGATCCGGCAGCATAATCAAAGCCTGTCTGATTTTGCATAAATCTCTCGGTCTGAGGTTTTTCAGCGCAAGTCTTGCCGTAACTCTTTCGAGATCGCCTGCTTCCTTAAGTAGATCGGAAATCTGGTCTACCGCATCATTTTCAATGAATTCGTCTATAAGATCATGACGGCTGTTAATCAGCTGCAGATTTTTTGGAGGCTGCAGAAGGTTTCGTTTCAGCATTCGTGACCCCATAGGAGTTACACATTTGTCAAGAATTGCCGCCAGAGTGTGATTCTGACCGCCCTGAAGATTTTCCACCAGTTCAAGATTCTTTTGAGAATTCGCATCAAGATAAATGTATGATGTGTCAGCTTCTGTTTTGAGTGAGGTTATGTGCAGCAGAGTGGTTTTCTGAGTTTCACTTACGTAATTCAGCAGAGCTCCGGCTGCACAGATGCCAATTGATATGCCGTTAAGTCCGAAACCGGAAAGGTCTCTTGTATTAAACTGTTTACAAAGCTTTTTAAAGCAGGTGTCATAGTCGAAGTCCCATACCGGTCTGCGTCTGAGTCCCTGATATGAGGCAATTAAATCATAAGATTTAAAACTTTCTGAATACAGCAGTTCAGCAGGGTGGAGTCTCTGCAGAATGGATTCAAATGCGGTGACGGTTTCTGCTTCGTAGCAGTAGAAATCTCCTGAACTCAGGTTGATATAGCTGACTGCATATGTGAGCTGGTCACTGCATACACACACAATGCAGTTGTCTTTTCTTTCAGTAAGAAGATTATCATCCGTAACGGTTCCCGGAGTGATGATTCTGGTTACTTTTCTTTCCACAATTCCTTTTGTAGCTGCCGGATCACCTATCTGCTCACAGATTGCCACGCTTTCGCCGTGTTCGATAAGTCTTGCCAGATAGTTGTCAACAGAATGAAAAGGGACGCCTGCCATGGGAATCGGCTCACCGTTGTATGTGCCTCTTTTGGTTAGAGTTATGTCCAGTATTTCAGCGGCTTTTTTGGCGTCATCAAAAAAGGTTTCATAAAAGTCGCCCATTCTGTATAGCAGAATTGTTTCAGGGTACTGACTCTTAACGGAGATATACTGCTGCATCAGCGGTGTGGCATTGTTTGATGAAGTAACCATGATTGTGTATTTGATTTATGATAAAAAAGAATTAATTTGAGTTAAATTACCGAATCAATAGTTTATCATAATTCAAAACAAACTAGAAAATTAAGGGGGAAAGTTTGATTATGCTGACGGAAAAGTGTATGAACGAATTACTTGAACTTGCGGCTGATCTTGGAAAAATGCTGAAGAATGGCGGAAAAATCATGTGTACCGCCGAGTCATGTACAGGTGGACTTATAAGTGGTTTTATAACAGAAATCAGCGGTTCGTCAGAGTGGTTCGACAGAGCTTTCATTACATATACAAATGAGGCCAAAAAGGATATGCTGGGTGTGTCCGTGGCAACGCTGGCTCGGTTCGGAGCTGTGAGTGAACAGACTGTAAGAGAAATGGTGAAGGGAGCGGTCAGCAGTTCCTTGGGTACTGTAGGTGTCGCTGTATCAGGAATTGCCGGACCTACGGGAGGTACTCCTGACAAGCCGGTGGGAACAGTATGGATGGCATGGATGTATCCGGACGGAATAATTGAAGCCGAATGTCAGCACTTTGCCGGTGACAGACAGTCGGTAAGACTCCAGACCGTGAAAAAGGCTTTTGAAGTACTGCTTGATAAAATGCCAAAACATATGAACTGATCAGAGCTTTTTTGAAAGTATGAAAATATCAGTGCCGAGAAAAGGTTAAACAGCCGTTTTAACAGAACCGATCTCAAAATAGAGAAACATTTCTTTATGATAATGGACTTTTTGGTAAATTCAACTAACAATATGGCTGGTGCGTTTATATGTTTAATGGTCAAAAATAATGTGGAAAGTTGTATTTCATGCATTATGTGATTTGGATAAGGATAAAAAATATGTGTTAATTACAAAATAATTATTGACGTTGTTTAATAATAAATTTATACTTAACACATAAAGTTTTTAGATTGATGATTTTGTTCAGATAGTAAGGTGGTTTAAAAGTATGGCGGTAAGTAAGGTAGAACAGGACAATAAGCAGAAAGCTTTACAGGCAGCGATTGATCAGATTAACAAGCAGTTCGGTAAAGGCTCCATCATGCGTCTTGGTGACAACAAGCAGATGGATATTGAAAGCATTCCGACGGGGTCTCTTTCTTTGGATATTGCTCTCGGTATTGGTGGTTTACCTTGCGGACGTATTGTTGAAATTTACGGTCCTGAAAGTTCAGGTAAAACTACCTTAACTCTGGAACTTATAGCTCAGGCTCAGAAGATGGGGAAGAGCTGTGCGTTCATTGATGCTGAACATGCGCTTGATCCTATTTACGCCTCAAAGCTTGGTGTAAACATCCAGAACCTTTATGTTTCACAGCCTGATAACGGAGAACAGGCTCTTGACATCTGTGATACTCTGGTACGTTCAGGTGGTGTGGATCTGATTATTATCGACTCCGTTGCCGCTCTGGTGCCAAAGGCGGAAATTGATGGTGACATGGGGGATTCCCATATGGGACTTCAGGCGAGACTTATGTCTCAGGCACTGCGTAAGTTGACCGGCAGTATCAAGCAGGCCAACTGTATGTGTGTGTTCATCAATCAGCTTCGTATGAAGATTGGTGTTATGTTCGGTAATCCTGAAACCACTACCGGCGGTAATGCACTCAAGTACTACGCATCTGTCCGTCTTGACATCCGCAAGGGCGCTCCTATTAAAGATGGTGAAGACGTAATAGGTAATGAAACAAGGGTTAAGGTTGTTAAGAACAAGGTTGCACCTCCATTCAAGACTGCTGATTTCCAGATTCTTTACGGTAAGGGAATCAGTATGGAAAGCGAAATAGTGGATCTCGGTGTTAAGGCTGATATTATTGAAAAATCAGGCGCCTGGTTCTCTTACAAGGGGCAGAAGATCGGTCAGGGCAAGAATAATGTCATCAAGTATCTTGAAATCAACAATGAAGTAAGGGAAGAAATTATTGCCAAGATTAGAGAGTACTATCAGAGTCATAATGATTTCTCCATCTCTGCAGAAGCGGATGCCGCTGAAGACGTCGCAGGTGTTGAAGCGGTAGATCTTCCTCCTGAGCTTGAGGTAGCGGAAATCCCTGAAGATTTATAATTTAATCTCATGTTACGGCCCCGGCTGAAATACGTTCAGACGGGGTTTTATGTTTTTGATAGGAAGGTTCGGAATGACAGATAAATCGCTGGAAAAGGCATTTGCCTATGCCCTGAAACTCCTTGCCAAAAAGGATTATTCAGTATATGAGCTTACTGGAAAATTAAAGTCCTACTGTAAAAACAGTGAAGAAATACGGAATATTATCACCAGACTGCAGGAACTTAATTATCAGAGTGACGCGAGATGTGCGGAAATGCTTGTCCGTCATTATACTGGCAGCGGATATGGCAGACTTAAGATATTTTTTGAAGCAAAAAACAGAGGTGTTAAACAGGATTTGATTTCGGCATGTCTTGAGGAAATCGGCACAGACTGGGAATCCCTTGCCAGAGATGTGCTTGTGAGAAAATATGAAAATCCCGGAGCTCTTGATTATAAGGAAAAGCAGAAAGCAGTGGCTTTTCTGGTCAGAAGGGGATTTACTCCGAGTGAGGCATTAAAAGGTCTTAAAGAAGCCGCGGCTTACGCAGCAGAGGAAGATTAAATTTTTATGAGGATGACATATGGGCAGAACCGGCATATTGTCAGGTGCTTTTGTGATTCCTTATTTTTTAGGCCGGAAAAGTTTTTGTTGTTCTATTGGCCAAAATACCGAAAAAAATATATAATCTACGCAAACTAAATATTTAGTATTTTTATCACGAAAATCAATAAAGGCTTAATATGTACATGACAACCTCAGAGATTCGCAAAGCGTTTCTCGAATATTTCCATTCACATGGTCATGAGGTGGTAAGTTCAAGCTCTCTGGTACCACATAACGATCCTACGCTGTTATTTACCAATGCTGGTATGAATCAGTTCAAGGACGTTTTCCTGGGTAAAGAGCTTAGAAGTTATTCCCGTGCTACAACTGCTCAGAGATGTGTTCGTGCAGGCGGTAAGCATAACGATCTTGATAATGTTGGTTATACTGCCCGTCATCATACATTCTTTGAAATGTTGGGAAACTTCAGCTTCGGTGATTATTTCAAGAAGGATGCGATCCATTTCGCTTGGGGCTTCTTGACCGGAGTATTAAAGCTTCCTGCTGAAAAGTTAACCGTTACCGTTTATCAGTCAGACGACGAAGCTTACGATATCTGGAATAAGGAAATCGGTGTTCCTGCAGAACGTATCGTAAGAATAGGTGACAATAAGGGGGCCCCATATGCCTCTGATAATTTCTGGCAGATGGGGGATACCGGTCCTTGCGGTCCTTGCTCTGAAATTTTCTACGATCACGGTGCGGATATCTGGGGCGGCCCTCCAGGATCAGCTGAAGAAGACGGCGACAGATTTATCGAAGTATGGAACATTGTATTCATGCAGTACAATCGTACCATTGACGGTGAATTTCATAAGCTGCCTCGTCCGTCAGTTGACACCGGTATGGGACTTGAACGTATTGCTGCCGTAATGCAGGGAGTTCATTCCAATTACGAAATTGATTTATTCAAGGATCTTATTTCCAAGACTGCAGCCGTATTATCAGTAACAGATCTGACCAATAAGTCTCTGAGAGTAATTGCTGACCATATACGTTCATGTTCATTCCTGATTGCTGACGGAGTCCTTCCTTCAAACGAAGGCAGAGGATATGTGCTGAGACGTATCATCAGACGTGCTGTTAGACACGGTCGTCTGCTGGGTGCAAAGGATGTGTTCTTCTATAAGCTTGTTGCTGCTCTGGCCGATCTTATGGGGGATGCTTATCCTGAACTCAGAACTCACAAGGATCTGATTGAAAAGACCCTTAAGAAGGAAGAGGAACAGTTTATCAGAACTCTGGACAGAGGTCTGACCCTGCTGAACGAACAGCTTGAAGCATTAGGTGATTCCAAGACTATTCCTGGTGATGTAGTATTTAAACTCTATGACACCTACGGTTTCCCTGTTGACCTTACCGCTGATGTGGTAAGAGATGCCGGTTACGTGATTGATCTCGATGGCTTCAACAAGGAAATGGACAAGCAGCGTGCGCGCGCCAAGGAAGCCAGTGCTTTTGAAGTAGACTATAACTCACAGTTGAAGATTCAGAGCTCAACAGAATTCGTAGGTTACAGCAAGTTAACTGAAGAAACTGAAATTGAAGCCATCTTTAAGGGCGTTGAAAACACCGATGCTTTATCCACTGACGAGCAGGGCGTGATTGTTCTGAAATCAAGTCCGTTCTATGCCGAATGCGGCGGTCAGGCCGGAGATATTGGTGTAATTAAGGCTGATGACAATTTTGTTTTCAGAGTTAGTGATACCAAGAAGGCCGGTAATGCCATCATTCATATCGGTAAGGTTGAGTTAGGCTCATTTGTTCCTGGAATGAAGGTTGTTGCCGAAGTAGACAGAG
Organism: Ruminobacter sp. RM87; assembly: GCF_000701925.1. NCBI lineage: Bacteria > Pseudomonadati > Pseudomonadota > Gammaproteobacteria > Aeromonadales > Succinivibrionaceae > Ruminobacter > Ruminobacter sp. RM87. The sequence continues at coordinate 13,252 of NZ_JNKD01000062.1, forward strand.
ACAACAGAAAGCTTACCTGTGCTCATCACAGTGCAACCCATCTGTTGCAGGCTGCCCTGCGTCAGGTTGTCGGTACTCACGTAAATCAGAAAGGCTCATCAGTTAATGCTGAACGTCTGCGTTTTGACTTCTCTAACAACGAACCTTTAACCGAACAGCAGATTGCCGAGGTTGAACTGCTTGTTAACCGAGCTATTGCAAATAACCTTGATGTTATAACAAATATCATGGATCTGGAAGAAGCTAAAAAGACTGGTGCCATGGCATTGTTCGGTGAAAAGTACGAACAGCAGGTACGTGTAGTGTCAATGGGAGATTTCTCATGTGAACTGTGCGGCGGTACTCATGTAAGCAGAACAGGTGACATCGGATTCTTCAAGATTCTTTCTGACAGCGGTATTGCAGCCGGTGTAAGAAGAATTGAAGCCGTAACCAATCTGGCAGCGTTAAGTTATGTTCAGAAGCTTACCAGTGAGCTCAGAAACAGTGCTGAACTGTTGAAGAGTGAAGTATTTGCTGTTTCCGACAAGGTTAAGGCGGCACTTGACCATACCCGTGAACTTGAGCATGAAAATTCAGCCCTTAAGGAAAAGCTTGCGCTTTCAGCAGTGTCTGGATTGATGAACTCAGTTACCGAAATCAATGGTGTCAAGACTCTGATTGCAACCTTTGACGGAGTTGAGGTTAAGGAAATGAGAACTTCATTGGATGACCTCAAGAATCGTCTGAAGAGTGCTGTAATTGTTCTTGCTTCTGTTGTTGACGGCAGAGTATTCCTGATTTCAGGGGTAACCAAGGATCTTACTTCAAAGGTTAAGGCAGGTGATCTCGTTAACCACGTTGCCAGCCAGATTGATGGTAAGGGCGGCGGTCGTCCTGATATGGCTCAGGGGGGCGGTACTAATGTTGCCAACCTGCCAAAGGCTATGGAAAGTGTAGCTCTCTGGCTTGAAGAAAGATTAGGTTAATATTTCTTAAATAAGCAACAAATCATAAAAAAGAGTTCTATTTTGATATAGGGCTCTTTTTTTATGGATAAATGATCACAGGTAATATAGAATATGTAGTATATACTTAAAGAAAGCTGTCATGATGTAAGCGGGTGAACAATGCTAATTTTAACAAGACGTTTAGGTGAAGCGATAACAATTGGTAAAGATGTTAAACTTACCGTATTAAGCATCAAGGGTAATCAGGTTCGTATCGGCGTGGATGCTCCAAAAGAGGTGAGTATTCAACGTTCAGAGTTGATTGAAAAGAAGGAAAACGAAGAAAATTCCGAACATGCTGATATTGGGGAATCAACGGACAAGTAGTACTATCCTTTCACCGGTATATTATCTATAGTTCAAAACAGGGATGCTGATGCTCAGTCTTCAGTGTCCTTTTTGTTTTCAGATAAACAAAAATCTGTTCTGAATTTATTTTTTGAAGCAGTATTATGCATTCTTTTCTGTCATACGATCCGTAAACTCTGTATTTGAGTATTTGACTGTCTTTTTTTATACTTACGTGTGTATTTTGTTTAAAAAAGTTGCAAACAGACTGAAAAAGTTAAAAAAAACAGTTTTTTTAACTGTTATGGCTTGACAATATCTGTGAACATTGTAAAATTACGCCCACAAAGAAACTTGATGGTGAGATGACCGAGAGGCCGAAGGTACTCCCCTGCTAAGGGAGCATACCCCAAAAGGGTATCGAGGGTTCGAATCCCTCTCTCACCGCCAGGTTTGACAAAACATTTAAATAGGGCACCCTTAGCTCAGCTGGATAGAGTACTCGGCTACGAACCGAGCGGTCGAAGGTTCGAATCCTTCAGGGTGCGCCATTTAAATTCGATTGTGAG
>NZ_JNKD01000063.1:0-14171 GCF_000701925.1 Ruminobacter sp. RM87
TTCTACATTATTTTGAATGTAATAAACATCAGAATTAAATAATATAAATGACCTACAACACAATACATGTAAATGTTTATATCCATAAAAATAATTATACCGGTTTAATTATCTTTATCCGGCACAATCAAAAAAATTAACAAAACTAAAATCAGTTAGGTAAAATATCAAGAGTTTCATCAAAAAAGCATCCAATTCCGCATCGTTATTTAATCAAACAGAATATACTAATTATATGAGTAATCAGACATCAGACACTTTTGTATACACCCCCCCGATGGATCCGTTTCTCGAAGTTCTCTATGAAGACACTGACATTATAGTGGTAAACAAACCAAGCGGACTTTTGAGCGTTCCCGGCAAAGCTGCCGAACACAATGACAGCATTTTAAGTCGTGTCAGAAGGGATACCCCTGAAGCCGCCGCAGTACACAGACTGGATATGAGTACTTCGGGCATACTGGTTGTTGCAAAAAACAAAATGGCTACCGGACGACTCGGCAAACAGTTTCAGGAACGAAAAACCCACAAGATTTACTTTGCATGGGTCGGAGGGATTGTTGAACAGGATCATGGGGTTGTCAACAAGCCCCTGTGCGTGGACTGGTTGAACAGGCCGCTCCAGAGAGTTGATTACGTCAACGGACGTGAGGCTATTACAAATTTCAAATGTCTGAAAAGAGAAAATGACAGGACTCTGGTGAAGCTTCAGCCGATAACCGGCAGATCCCATCAGCTGAGAGTTCACATGATGGTTCTTGGACATCCTATACTCGGGGATCATTTATACGCTCCTCCTGAATTAAGGGATATCGTACCTCATCTGCAGCTGCATGCAGGATATCTGTCATTTTATCATCCGGTTACAAATGAGCTGATGGAGTTTAAGCACCTGCCGCCTTTCAGAATTCCGGAAGATGTTGAGCTGTTTTAGACTCCTGCTGCTGTTTCAGTAATATTTTGGAGGGAATACTGCATGGATAAAGAAATTACCTTTGCAATTGCATACGATTTTGACGGCACCCTCAGTAACCACAATATGCAGGAATATGATTTTATTCCTAAACTCGGGGTTACAGCTGGTGACTTCTGGAAGGAAGCAGCCGAAATCGGTATTAAACATAATGCAGACCATATTCTGTCTTATATGTACCTGATGATCAAAAAGGCTACCGCTGCAGATATTCCCATCAGAAGAGAGGACTTTGTCAACAACGGAAAAAAAATAACTCTTTTCCCCGGAGTAGACACATGGTTCGATCGTATCAACGAGTTCGGAAAAAGTATCGGTGTCAATGTCGAACACTACATTATATCTTCCGGATTGAAGGAGATAATTGAAGGCAGTCCCATCAATGGTAAATTTAAAAAAGTATTTGCCTCCAGTTTCATGTACGATGCCAACGGCGTGGCCTGCTGGCCGGCACAGGCGGTAAACTACACAACCAAAACCCAGTATTTGTTCAGAATAAACAAAGGGGCGTTCGATGAAAGCGAAAATGCAACCGTGAACAGATACATTCCTGATGAACAGAGAAACATTCCATTCAACAGAATGCTGTTTATCGGTGACGGTTCCACTGACATTCCATGCTTCAGAGTAATGAATAATCTTGGGGGGCACTCAATAGCTGTCTATGATGACAATAATCCTAACGGCAAAAACAATGTCAAGGATATATGTGCGTCCGGCAAACGTGCATCACTTATATTCAAAACCGACTACTCTGAAAATTCACCTATTGAAAACGCGGTAAAGGCGATACTGAAAAAAGCAGTATCAGAAGCCGAAATTCTGGATCTTATCCAGAAAACCAGAAAAGAATTCGGTATTGCCACCGAATAGTGCGATACGGGTTACCATATCTCACTGAAAATCCGTTTAACATGCCAACATGAATAAATACCCCGTTCAGCAGAACGGGGTATTTATATGAAAAAAATCTAGAAATCAACGTGATTCATAGTACTTCTTCAGAATCTCATAAGCCTTCTGAATAACCTTTGTTTTTTCGGAATAAAGCTTAATCATATCCGGACTCAACCCTCTTGAAGCCAGACGATCCGGATGATATTTTTTCATCATTTTAAGATAGGCTGACCGCACATCATTGATACTGGCTTTCTTGGTTAAACCGAATACTTCAAGAGAATTTGAAATTTCATCATGTGGAACATACCCTCTGTTGTAACTGCTGGTGGTAATCTGAGCTTCCGCATACTTCTGTCTTGTACCGAGTGTGGATATAAAATTTTCAAATTCACTGATAGCTTTATTCTGCCTTATGTATTTTTCAAGCTTGAACAGAGGAATAGCCATTCTTTCAGCTACTCTGCTCAGCCGATTTTTCTCTTCAATGGTCATCACACCGTCAATAAAAACAACATAAACCAGAAATTCAAGAAGGCGATGACGATATACCTCATCATCATTGATGGCTGCACGAAGTTTCACACAGGTATCAGTAGGATCAAAGCCTACTGTTCGGCCAATGTTAAACTGTTCCTCAAAAAAAGCCTTATCTTCCTCACTGTCTGCCAGATCATCCAGTGTTTTCAGAATTTTTTCCAACTGGTTAGGCTTGGCTCTTGAGTTGTGAGAAATATACCCTGCAAGAATAAATTTGGAGGCGTTGAATACCCTTTTCTGTTCTTCCGTGTATTCTGGTCTTTTGTTTGCAGGATTATATTTTTTATCAAGCGTTGCCCCCAGTATCCAGGCGACACCAACAAGAATGATGGCCGGCATTGGAGTATCAATCATAAAGTAACAGCTGATAAAGGCGGTAATGATAACAAATATCAGGGTATAGGCTCTCTTTGCCACTTGCATAACAACGTCACTCATATCCACCTCCTATTTTTCCTGATGTCTCAGTCTTAAGTCCAGATTATTTAATCTTTCAGGAGTTCCTACATCACACCAGTACGCATTCAGATAACGGGCCAGCAGCTTTCTGTCTGCGCTCCATTTTTCAAAATACGGCTTAAGCTTGGCTCTTTCATCCGGAATGTCCTTAAATGCTTCCGGACGATATACGGATATACCGCTGAATGTCAATTCAGGAGTAAGATCCAGATACCCGTCTCTGATACAGAAATCTCCCTGCGGATGAAAATCAGGATTGTCAGTAAGATAAAGACATCCTAAGGCATCCCCAAGCTCGAGATTAACCAGTTCTGCATAATCAAATTCACTGTAAACATCACCGTTAACAACGATAAACGGTTCATTGCCCAAAAGATGAAGAGCATGTCTGATTCCACCGGCAGTCTCAAGTCCGCCCTGCTGCTCGGGGGAGTAACTTATCCTGACACCGTATCTGCCGCCGTTTCCAAGGGATTTTTCAATAACGTCACCCAGCCATGCATGATTGATGACCAAATCCTTAATACCGACATTCTTCAGTTTTTCAATATGGTATTCAATTAAAGACTTATCATTTACTTTCAGTAAAGGTTTTGGTGTGGTATCGGTCAGAGGTCTCATTCTTTCGCCTCTGCCGGCGGCCAGAATCATAGCCTTCATAAAAACAATCCTTGTCTACGGAAATTATTGATAATCACAGTCAAAACTACAGACTGCATACGGGTTTACGATCTATTATTGCATTTTAATCCGAAAAAAAGAATAAACCTACAATATAAATAGGCGCGTCTGATTATAGTGTGTACACGTCCACATTTAAACTACAAAACCGGCTTTCCGCAGATAATAAACTCAGAAAGCCGGTTTTATGTTCAAATCAGTTGCTGAGGCTTAATGTCACCTCTTTAAATTTGCAGGGTTAAAAGTACTGCACTCGTCCACCATAGATGAAAAATCGACATTATGCCTTTCATATTTTGTAAAAAGATCGCTAAGCCCCGATAAAGACGGATACATACTGCAGATCATCTTAATGTTGTAGATAACTCTTGGAATATACTGCAGGTATCCTTTCTTACCATCACGAAGATAAAGTCTGCTGAATATCCCCACACACTTGTAAAGTCTCTGAAGGGCCGTCAGATAAACCATCTTTCTGAACTGCACAAAATCAACGTTTTCAGAAACAACCTTTCGCTTTTTGACTTCATTGAGAAATGCCTTTGTCATGGAATTTCTTTCCTTTTCGGAAAAATCGCGGTAACAGTCAAAAACCATTGAGGCAAAATCGTAGCACAGAGGCCCGTGAACACTGTCCTGAAAATCAACCAGGGCAAATTCATCTCCGGTAATCATTATGTTACGACAGTGAAAATCGCGATGCATGAAAACCTGCGGCTGCTTCAGATTGTTTGCAATCATTATTCTTGAAGAACTTTCCAGCGTTTTCTGATCCCTTTTTGAAAATGTCACACCCAAAGCTTTCTGAAAATACCATTCCGTGCCAATGGTTATTTCCCTCAGCATGAACTCCCTGTCAAACGGAGGAAGATCCCCCGCATCAGCCGCAGCAAGTCTGCCAAGAAGAGATACGGCATCAAGACATAGAGCTGTACCATCTGCAGAACTCATTCTTTTTGACATGGTTTCATCACCGAGATCATCAACAAGAATGAACCCCTGTTCATAATCTACGGCAATCACCTTTGGCACACGAATACCGTTCGAAAGATACATACCGCTTAAATCTACAAATTCATGATTCTTCTCTGTTGCCGGAGGAGCATCCATCAGAATTCCTTCATCAACACGGTAAAACTTTCTGAATGACGCATCTCCACTGATCATTACTGGAGTGGATACATGCTTTTCAGACAGACCTCTGTACCACAAAGTCAGAGCTTCAAGTCTTTCGTTAGACATTTATTTTTTCCTGAACATTAAATCCCAAACACCATGCCCCAGACGCTGACCTCTTAATTCAAATTTGGTAAGCGGACGGAAATCCGGTCTCGGCACGTATGTATTATCTGCTGACAGATTTTCAATACGGGAGTCTGCACTTAAAACCTCCAGCATCTGTTCAGCATAATTTTCCCAATCGGTGGCCATATGAATCACACCGCCCTGTCTGAGCTTAGGCATGATCATATCCAGAAATTCAGGTTTTACAATTCTTCTCTTATGATGGCGTGCTTTATGCCACGGATCAGGGAAATAAAGCTGCAGAGTATCAACAGAATCATCAGGAATCATACTGTTAAATACCTCAACGGCATCATGATGAACAACTCTGAGATTTGATATATTATGATCCCTGATATCAGCCAGACAGGCCCCTATACCGGGAGTATGAACCTCAATACCGATAAAATTGCGTTCTGGAGCCTTAGAAGCCATTTCAACCAGAGATTTACCCATACCGAAGCCGATTTCCACGGTGAGAGGAGCATTACTGCGTCCGAATACCTTATCCAGATCAAGCAGTGATTCAGTATACTCAATCCCCCATTCAGGCCACAATTCCCTGAGAGCTCTTTCCTGCCCGGTAGTCAGACGACCTTCTCTTAATACGTAGCTCTTAATTCTTCTCAGATGAGGAACTTCTTCTTCAATTACACTTTCCATAAATTATATTCTGCCTGTTAGTAAATCGGTTAAATCCTAGGTTTGTGAATATCTAGGGCTTGAAACGTGAATATTATAACTGATGTTCATAACTAGTCCACTTAAAACCTGAACCGGTTATACTTTATCAGTGTGGAAACACAGAAGCCGTAAACATGCGTTTACGGCTTCTGACTTATCATTTTGCACTCAGGAAATTGATTAAATCAAACCGAGATCCTGCATTGCACTCTTGATTTCAGCCTTGGTCTGAGCGGAGAGAGGCATTACCGGCAGACGGCATTCTTCAGTACATAAGCCAAGCAGTGAGCATGCGTACTTAGCACCGGCCGGACTTGGTTCCTTGAACATCAGCTTGTGCATACGCATCAGGCTGTCCTGTTTTTCACGGGCTTCAAGATACTTGCCGGCAAGGGTAAGAGCCTGAACTTCAGCAACAAGCTTTGGAGCAACGTTTGCAGTTACGGAAATTACACCGGTACCGCCAGCCACGTTGTAACTTACGGCTGTAGCATCTTCTCCGGAAAGCCACACGAAATCCTTTCTCTTGATAAGCTGTCTTTCAACCCATGGTCTTGCCAGATCACCGGTAGCATCTTTGATACCGATTACTCGTGGAAGCTCAGCAAGCTTTGCAACGGTTTCAGGAAGAATATTAACTACAGCTCTGCCCGGAATGTTGTACAGAACAATAGGAATATTGGTTTCATCATGAAGCTTTTTGAAATGTGCATACAGACCATCCTGGTTAGGACGGTTATAATAACCTGCTACATGTAGAGTAGCATCGGCTCCGGCCTTTTCTGCAACCTTGCTGTATTCAATTGCTTCAACAGGATTGTTTGAACCGGCACCAGCGATAATGCTCATCTTGCCCTTGGCAATTTCAGCCGTAATTTCGATAACACGGCAGTGTTCTTCAGGGGTAAGGGTAGGACATTCACCGGTAGTACCAACAGGAACAATACCGTTTGTTCCCTGTTCGATGTGCCACTTAACAATATTGCGGAGAGCAACTTCATCAAGTTTTCCGTCTTTAAACGGAGTAATAAGAGCAACTATTGATCCATGGATCATTCTTTTACTTTCCTTTGCTAAAATTATCAACAAGCCGACTTATTATACTCCGAAGAGAAACAATATTCGATCCTAAAATGATCAACTTGCCGGCTTTTATTTCAACCTGTTACCGGATTACTTCTGAGGTCTGAGGGTTGGGAATAAAATTACGTCTCTGATGGTATGGCAGTTTGCAAACAGCATAACCAGACGGTCAATACCGATACCTTCACCTGCAGTTGGCGGTAAACCGTGTTCAAGAGCTGTAATGAAGTCTGCATCATAATACATGGCTTCATCATCACCGGCTTCCTTCTGTTCAACCTGCGCTCTGAATCTTGCGGCCTGATCCTGTGCGTCGTTAAGTTCTGAGAACGCATTACCAAGTTCACGACCTGCAATAAAGAATTCGAAACGGTCTGTGAAATCAGGGTTCTTATCGTTTCTTCTTGCAAGAGGAGAAATTTCGAACGGATATTCAGTAATAAAGGTTGGATGCTGCAGATTGTGTTCAGCTACTTCTTCGAAGATAGCGGAAATCAGATGACCCAGCTTCCATGCACTCAGAATTTCAATATGAAGCTTTTCAGCGATGGCATGAGCACGATCATAATCTTCAAGATCTTCAGGCTTGATCCAGTCTGCATACTTTAAGATGGCTTCCTTCATTGTCAGACGGTCAAACGGCTGTGCGAAATCGAGATCAAGACCTTCTTCACCGTCTTTTGCATAATGAATCTTGGTGGTTCCGAGAACTTCAAGAGCAAGAGTCTTGAACAGATCTTCTGTAAAATCAATCAGATCATGATAATCTGCATAAGCCATGTAGAATTCCATCATGGTGAATTCAGGATTATGTCTTACGTCGATACCTTCGTTACGGAAGTTACGATTGATTTCGAACACGCGTTCAAAACCGCCTACAACCAGTCTCTTAAGGAAGAGTTCCGGTGCAATACGGAGGTACATATCCATATCAAGGGCATTGTGGTGAGTAATGAACGGTCTTGCAGATGCACCGCCTGGAATAGTCTGCATCATCGGTGTTTCAACTTCCATGAATCCGTGAGCGGTCATGTACTTTCTGATACCTGCAATAACCTTTGAACGAATAATGAAGGTGTTTCTTGAACGTTCATTTGAAATAAGGTCAAGGTATCTCTGACGACAGCGTGCTTCCTGATCCACCAGTCCCTTGAACTTTTCAGGAAGAGGACGTAATGCCTTGGTTAATAATCTTATATTGGTTACATGAACTGACAATTCGCCGGTCTTGGTCTTGAATACAAAACCTTCACAGCCAACTATATCACCGAGGTCATACTTCTTGAACTCTTCGTTGTACTGATTTTCAGGTAAATCGTCACGGGTTACGTAAATCTGAATCTTGCCACCCATATCCTGCAGGGTTGCAAATGATGCCTTCCCCATAATACGGCGGGTAAGCATACGACCGGCAATCTTCACTACATGTTTTTCAGCTTCAAGAGCTTCCGGATCCTTATCATCATAAAGGCTGTGTAAATCTGATGAGATATGATCTCTGCGGAAATCGTTAGGAAAAGCGATACCGTTTTTTCTGATTTCATCTAACTTAGCGAGACGCTGTGCCATTTCATTGTTTAACTCAGAATTCTGAGTCTCAAGCTGATTTTCCATATTTTTTCCTATTGAATTAAAGTCCTGCTTTTAAGCTTTCTCTAATAAATTCCTTTATACCGCCATCAAGTACAGATACTGTGTTTCTGTCTTCGTAGCCGGTACGTAAATCCTTCACGCGTGAATCATCAAGCACGTATGATCTGATCTGACTGCCCCAGCCTATATCAGACTTTGAGTCTTCAAGGTTCTGCTTTTCCTCCTGCTTCTTGCGAAGTTCGAGTTCATAAAGCTTAGCCTTCAGCTGCTTCATAGCCTGTTCTCTGTTCTGGTGCTGGGAACGTTCATTCTGACACTGCACTACCGTGTTCGTCGGAATATGTGTAATTCTTATAGCAGAATCGGTTTTATTGATATGCTGGCCACCTGCACCGGAAGCTCTGTACACATCAACACGGAGATCTGCCGGATTGATTTCAATCTCAATCCTGTCATCCACCTCTGGATAAACAAATGCCGAACAGAATGATGTATGACGACGATTGCCTGAATCAAAAGGAGACTTGCGCACCAGACGATGTACTCCGGTTTCAGTTCTGAACCATCCGTATGCATATGGTCCGGTGAATTTGATGGTTGCTGATTTAATCCCTGCAACTTCACCTTCGGATATTTCAATAATCTCGCTTTTGAATCCGTTCTTATCGGCAAATTTCAGATACATGCGCATAATCATGCTTGCCCAGTCCTGAGCTTCCGTTCCACCTGAACCGGACTGAATGTCCATATAACAGTTTGACGGATCGTGTTCACCACTGAACATGCGCTTAAACTCAAGTTCCGATAACAGGCTGTCCACTGAATCAAGTACGGAAACCAGCTCCTGATAAGCCATTTCGTCCTGATCACCCTTAACCATTTCAAACAGGACTTCACAGTCCTCAAAATAACCGGACAGAGTCCTGAAGGTTCCTGTGCATGATTCAAGTTCCTGTTTTTCCCTGCTGAGCTCCTGATATTTGCTCTGATCTCCCCAAACATCCGGATTGGCAAGTAAACCTTCTACTTCTTCAAGTCGTTCCTGTTTACTGTCAGGGTCAAAGATACCCCCTAAGACTGTCAGTACGATTCTGATAGTCAGCTAATCTATTTTCAAGAGAGGTTATTTCAAGCATATTACGTCACTAAAGTTTTTAATAAACAAAACAATCCTCAATGTGTTGAAATCAAAAAAATCACTAAAACACAATGGGTGCTGTATTATACATTTTTTTTATCATTTTTTCGACTTAAATCTCATTCTTATTACTTAATGACCGACTCAACTCTAAATTATTTTCTTGTAAAGACCTGACTCACAGACATCATCATAGGTATTTCGGGACTTTAATTATTGCAAAAAAGATTTAAGTGGAACCATGAAGTGAAAAAACATCAGTTCATGGTATATAATATAGGTGGTCGTGATTTTAACTGTCACCTTTCCGAATTTAAACGAAAACAGGATTCATATTATGTTAAGTAATGATATTACCAATTCAGTTGCTCTGGCCCTCAAAGAGGATTTGGGCGGAGAGCTTGATGCTTCTCTTGACATTACTGCTCAATTAATTCCGGCTGACCGTATCAGTGATGCTACAGTAATCACTCGTGAAGAAGGTGTATTCTGCGGTAAGGCCTGGGTTGATGAAATATTTCATCAGTTAGGAGACAAGGTTTCCGTAGAATGGCTCGTAAAGGATGGTGACAAGGTTGCTCCCGGTCAGGAACTGTTCCGTCTTCACGGCAATGCGCGCATCATGCTCACAGCTGAACGTACCGCACTGAACTTCGTACAGACATTATCAGGTGTCGCTACCGCAGTATCAGCTTATGTCAAGGAAATGGAAGGAACAAACTGCACACTTCTTGATACAAGAAAGACTGTTCCTGGATTACGTACCGCTCTGAAGCACGCGGTTGTAGCCGGCGGCGGACATAACCATCGCATGGGACTATTCGATGCATACCTGATTAAGGAAAATCACATCATGGCATGCGGTGGCATAAAACAGGCTATTGAAACAGCAAGAAAGCTTAACCCAGGCAAAATGGTTGAAGTTGAAGTTGAAAATCTTGATGAGCTCCAGCAGGCTCTTGATGCGAAGAGCGATATAATCATGCTTGACAACTTTGACATTCCGGCAATGGAAGAAGCTGTAAAGATTACAAATCATCAGGCAAAGCTTGAAATCAGTGGCAATGTAAATCTTTCCACTATTGCAAGATACGCAAAAATCGGGGTTGATTTTATTTCTGTGGGAGCTTTAACAAAGAACGTTAAGGCAATGGATCTGTCAATGAGATTCAAGAAGTAAATTACTGAATATCCACTAATAACATTTCCCAAAAAATGAGAACCTCCGGTTCTCATTTTTTCTCAGAATTTCAATTTAGTGCCAGTCCATTTTTCTTGCGGTAAATATAAATCGAAGCATCATATTTTAAGATAATCACATACTTTTTGACAAAAAAGTATATTCAAAGAAAATGATGTAATCAAATAATATATAATAGTGCGCAAGTTATTGTTTTTTAGTATAATGTTATATAGGTGTTAAACGTCATACACAGATTTTCATAAGAGAGTTTTTTATGTTTTACAAAGTCCTTCTTTACGGCATTGTAGCACTTGTTCTAGTTGCACTGTTAGGTAAAGTCAACAGTAACACCTCGCTCTACACTGCCGACAACAATGCTGTTGAATTTATTTTTCCTGTATGGGATTGGGGTCACCCTTGGTTGTATGTGAACATTGACTCAAAAGGTGTCAGTTTCAAAAAACCTCATGATCTGCCATTAAGATTCGCTCAGGACAAGTACGATGCTCAGAAAAAGCGTTCAGAACTGGTTTGCCAGCAGAAAGGGGAAAAGAGCAATGAGTGTGAAGAAGAACTTATTGCCCTTGACAACTGCGAAGATAAACTGGATAAGGCTGAAGCTGAGCTTCAGGAACTGATGGAACAGCTAGGTGACAACATCAGACTGTCCAAGAAATATGAAAAGGAAGAATTCAACTTCTAATTCAGATTTCGTTTAAACGTACAATAAAAAATCAGTTGCAGCCGTAAAGGTGCAACTGATTTTTTTGTCCAACAAAATACAGTTTCTTATTCGTCTATGAATAAATAAATTCAACTCTGTCAGAAAGATGACATACAAGTTCATACGGAATAGTATTAATTGATTCCGCGATGGTTTCAACAGCTATGTTATCCGTTCCCCAGAGGTAAACCTTATCACCTATCTTGTCCACGGCATCAGCCCCGAGATCAATGAACATCATATCCATACACACATGACCGGCTGTTTTCACAAGCCTTCCATTTATCTCGACAGGAGTTCCGCTCGGAACCGCCCGAGGATATCCGTCAGCATAACCGACAGCAACAATTGCAAGTCTGGTAGTTTTCTCGCAAACCCACGAAGCACCATAACCGACCACATCACCCGGTTTAAGATCTCTTATGGCAATAACTTCAGAAGACAGCTTCATGACGGGTTTCAACCCCAGATCTCGACCTGTTTTACCTAAAGTCGGAGAAATGCCATACTGAGTTATACCCGGTCTTACAAATTCTGTCGATTTTTCAGGGAAATAGGCACAGGCAGCTGAATTTGACAGGCACTTTGGTCCATTCCAGTCAGCAGCCATTCTGTTCCATTCCTGCAACTGCTGCTTGTTATAATTTTTCAGACTTTCATCATCGGCGCAGCTAAGATGTGAAATTATTCCAATAGGTTTTTTTACGCTGGTACACGCAGAGAGTGCGTCTTTCGCCGCAGCCAGTTCATCAGAATTGAACCCAAGTCTCTGCATACCGACATTAACCTGCAGCCACACAGTAAACACATCCGATTTCTGATATCTGTCCAGAGCCTCAATCTGCCACAGTGAATGAACCGTAAACTCAATATTATACTTTTCAATGAGACTAAGATCGTCTTCCCTGAAAAAACCGCCAAGCATAAGAACAGGTTTGTCTATACCCGCCTCTCTGAGTTCTATGGCCTCCTCTATTCTGGCTACCGCAAAACCATATGCCGTATCATTCAGGGCCTGAGCACATCTTACACTCCCGTGTCCATAAGCATCAGCCTTTAGCACACTGTATACCTTACACCCCGGCAGTCTGTCTTTTATTAAATTTACGTTATATTTTAGGGCACTCAAATCTATCTGTGCCTGCACGGTCTTCATCATTAATCCTATTATTCTAAATCTTTAAAAACTCACACATGAACAGTTCAAAACACATCACACATTACACTGACTGCTCCATATTTGTATGAGCTGTTTCAGTAAATCTCGCATAATTTCCCTGGAAAAACATGTCAACTATTCCCGTCGGACCGTTTCGCTGCTTACTGATAATAATTTCAGCCTTTCCTTTTACTTCAGGATTATCCTTCTGATAAACTTCTTCACGATGCACGAACATAATGACATCGGCATCCTGTTCTATAGAACCAGATTCACGAAGGTCTGCATTCATAGGTCGTTTATCCTTTCTTCCCTTTTCGATGTCACGAGCTACCTGAGCCAAAGCAATAACCGGAATCTGCAGTTCCTTTGCCAGAGATTTAAGAATCCATGAAGCTTCGCCGATCTGCTCATGTCTGGCTCTGCCGTCGTTAGGGAAATTGATACGCTGGAGATAATCGACCATCACCCCGCCCAGACCGTTATATTCTCGGCACAGACGCTTTGTTATGGCTCTAATCTCTTGGGCAGACACCTGACCGTCACATATGAAAATAGGAGGATATTTATAGTTGTTTACCGTTGTTGCCACGGTAAGCATGTTTTTCAGATCCGTTTCATCAAGACGATACTTCTTAAGTCTGTCCATTTCAATGTGAGCCATGGAAGAAATAAGCCTGGTAACTATTTCCTTGGCATTCATTTCTATCGAAAACACAAGAACCGGTTTAATACCGGGATTCGATTTAAATGCCATATTTTCAACAAGATTCATACCAAAGGTGGTTTTACCCATTGCAGGTCTGGCACCGACAATAATAAGTTCACCGGCATGAAATCCAGCTGTCATTTTATCAAGATCTGTATAACCCGAGGTAACACCTGTAACATCAATATTCTTATTGTTGTTTTCTCGAATATCGTTTACTACATCAAAAATTATAGATTTGATATCCTTTGGAGTATTCTCATCCAGACCAGAATTTTCTTCACCAAGCTTTATAATATTATTTTCAAGCTCGTCTCTTATTGAAGAAACGGAAACACCGTTGGGTACATACAGACTTCTTTCAACGGAGGCAATCAGATTCAGTATTTTTCTGGCCTGAGACTTTTCGTTGACAATTGCGGTATAACTGAGGATATCTACAGATGTAGGAGGTTTGCTCTGAAGTGACAGCAGATATGACTGACCGCCTATTTTTTCCAGCTGACCGCACTGTTTGAGCTCATCAGCCAGATTTATGATATCTATTGATTTATCAGCAACAGAAAGCCTAAGTATAGCGCTGTAAATTAACTTGTGATTATCACTGAAAAAATCTTCCGCAGTGATTTTCTGATTAACTATCTCAAGCTTATTAGGGGTCAACAGCAGAGAACCGAGTACAGCCTGCTCTGCTTCAAAATCATGAGGCATTCCAAGCGGTTCGTTCGGATTGTTATTCACTCTCCCGTCATTCACGGAATTACTTCCTGAAACCTTGTGCCAGTCAGGAGAACTAGGATTCAACGGCATTGATAAATCTCTGTCTTACATTAACTAAAAAATACTGTGTATTATATACCACTTGCGATATTAAATTAAACGTAAGCTTAGTAAAAAGACAAAATCAGCGACAAAACTCAAAAATGTCTCTTGTGATAAAGTTTTTGATTCATAGGAAAAGGGATATAAAAATGGCGCACCCTGAAGGATTCGAACCTTCGACCGCTCGGTTCGTAGCCGAGTACTCTATCCAGCTGAGCTAAGGGTGCTCACAATCGAATTTA
>NZ_JNKD01000064.1:0-13965 GCF_000701925.1 Ruminobacter sp. RM87
GCAGCTAAGATACCGATGATGGCGATAACGATCATTAATTCGATGAGGGTAAAACCTTTAGTCTTTTTCATGATAATTTCCTTTTATCTGAAAAATTACAATAAAAAATTCCTTTAAATTATTAAAGGAATTTTCAAAAAGTTAATGCGAATTTAATAATGATTTATGAACTGAAATTCAGGATTAGTTATCCTTTGTTTTTATCAAATCATGAACATAGGTAATCCATTCCTTCATAAGTTTTTTTCTCTTATTGTACAGATACGAACTCAGATCTCTGTTATAGAGTTCCTGGACACGATTCCATGTTTTATGAGTAAGAACACACTCGGAAGTTAGACTGTCTTTATTGTTGCGGGAGGCCCATGTGCTGAAAATAGCTCTTATACCATGAGCAGTCTGAAATCCCCGTAGTTCTGTCTTAATTAAGTAACATTCTAATGTTGATGTATGCAGTTTTCCTTTATTTCTATTGGTAAAAATATAATCATCAGGATTTCCTGGACATGAAGCAATTATCTCTATGAGTAACTCCTCGAGAATCGGACACATAGGAATATCAAAGCCAGCTTTCTTTATTGTTTTTGTTTTGGCTATATGAAGGTTGTGTCTTTTAAAATTAATATCTTTTACCTTTATGGATAAAATCTCGCTTTGTCTTAGACATAAGTAAAAAGAAAGAAGGAGCAGGTTATTGACCTGCTTATTCTTAGGATGTCTTGCAGAAAAAACTCTGAAAATATATTGAATATTTTTACCTATATTCTTATTTACCATTGCCCTCTGAGGAGTTTCGTACTCATCTTTCTTTTTCATGTTGACTATTTTGGCCAGGTTTCGAATATTTTTGAAACTAACATCTTCATGGGCAAGAGTTGCATAGTTCATTATCATTATAAGTAAGGAAATTGCAGCTGAAGCAGTTGAATTCATCCCCTTATTTAAAATTGGCATAATTATGATGTGGCCGAGTCTGCTCATTGTCATAGCATCAACAGAATTAAAAGAATCATAATGCGGTGCAATATGGTTCCTGATTAAACGACCGTAAGTCTTCTGAGTAGATTCACTGTTGTGAGAGCGACTAATTAAAAATTCCTCACATAAAGTTCTGAGAGAAGGATTGGAATTACTGACTTTATGACTAATTGTACTCAGCCCCTCTGTCATATTTTCGTTACCTATTTTTCTTAACATAGTCAATTTTCCTTGGTTGACATATATAATAATTAAACATAACCTGATTTCTATTTAGATTTTAATAAACAATTCTTTGAGTAATATGGGTTTACTTTTTTATTAAACAAAAATAAAAATCATATTATTATATGTAAAATATATGCGTTGATATGAGTTATTAATCCTTAAAGAATTACCATAAACTTATGATTTTAAGTTTTAGGAAAACTGATATGCTACATAATATAAAAAGACGAGAACAAACCTGTTCTCGCCTTTCAACAGAAAAATCAGATACGCTTAGGTATTACTTGGCTTCCTTATTTTCAGGAGAAACAATATCAAGTAATTCAACGTCAAAAATTAGAACAGCATTATTTGGAATAGCAGGAGATGGGCTGTGATCACCATAAGCAAGGTTAGCTGGAATATACAGTGTTGCCTTAGTACCTACAGGGAATAACTGGAAGGCTTCAATCCATCCCTTAACAACCTGACTTAACTTAAATTCTACAGGCTGCTTTGATTCATCAAATACGTTACCGTCAATGGTGGTACCGCGGTAGGTTACTCTAATGGTATCGTTAACTGTTGGGGTTGCACCTGTACCCTTGGTAATAATCTTGTACTGTAAGCCAGAGTCAGTTACAACTACACCTTCGTTAGCCTTATTCTTTTCAAGGAACTCCTGACCTGCCTTAAGATTCTTTTCATCTTCAGCAACACGCTTTTCTTCTGCCTTCTTTCTTATAATCTGGTCAAATTCCTGCATGGTTGCCTGCATGTCTTCTTCAGACAAGGCTGGTTCCTTACCATTTATAGCTTCATTGAATGACTTGGCGATAAGGTTTTTATCAATGGAAACACTGAATTCCTTATTAAGATCGTCAAGTCCTTTAGCAATGTTCTGACCATAAAAATACCCCATGGAAACTGCAACCTTGTCATTAAAGGTTAAATCTGAGGCTTCTTTCTTGGCCGGAGCGGTCTTTTCCGCTGTGTTGTTTGCGGTAGCGGTATCAGCAGTCTGTGCCTTTGAATTGTCTAAATCACATGCACTAACTGATAATGCAACAAGAGATGCTAAAATTGATAATGATAACTTTTTCATATTTATAATAGTCCTATATGGTAAATTAATTTCATCAGTTAAACACTGGTACGGATTATCTAAACTTAAAAAAGCATTTAACCAATGACAAATTTTTGTTATTTCATAAAATTTGCTAAAATGTATTGTACTTCATTTTAGTGTATCTTCAAATTTTTAATTAAATATAATCCAAATATGTTAATTAAACCTGATTTAGTTGAAAGTCTCGAATCCAAAATTGCTTACCTTGAATATAACCTGGAAAATATCAGTAACGAAGTTTATGAATTGAGACAGATAATAGAAAAACAGAAAGTTCAGATTAATTTCCTGGCAAACAAATTAAAGGCAGTTGAAGTCACCAACGTTGCATCAAGAAGCGAAGAAACGCCTCCGCCTCATTATTAGCATACTGGAAACAGGTAACTAAAAGTGACTGAAAGAGTTTCTGTCGATATGACGTGATACAGCTTTTCCGTTTTCTGTAAAAGTTACTCTGTTTCCTTTGGATATTCTGTTATCTGACAACTCTTTGATGGTGCCGACCCTGTATATTTTCGGGGCTTTGCCGGATTTGTAGTCGTCTTGCCATAAAAGATAGTCTTTCTCAGAAAGAGTAAAACAGATTTCGTAGTCGTCTCCTCCGTTCAGAGCATAATTCAACTGTTCGTCTGCAGGCAGATTATGAAGAGCTTCGGATATTGGAATATCTTTAATATCAATTTCTGCTGATTTTTCTGAACTGTCCAGAATATGTTTCAGGTCACCAAGAAAACCGTCAGAAATATCTAAAGCTGAATTTACGCGATATTTGCGCATGAAAGGAACGAGATCCATTCTCGGATTAGGATAGTCCAGAAGATTAAAAGCTTTTGCCGAATCAGGATTGCCATGTATTTTTGATTTATCGTATCTTAATGCCACACCGTAAGCAGCTCCTCCCAGAGCACCGCTAACGCAGATTACATCATTATCTCTTGCTCCGGATCTCCTGATCGCTTCATTGCATGGAGTTTTTCCCATAACTGTTATGGTTACGGATAACGGACCTCTGGTTGTATCTCCACCGACCAGAGAAATTCTGAATCTGTCAGCAATGGTAAACAATCCTCGTGAGAATTCAGCAATAAAGTCTTCGTTACTGTCAGGAAGTGTTAATGCAAGAGTAAAAGCTACCGGCTCCGCTCCCATTGCCGCAAGATCCGAGAGATTAACAGCCAGTGATTTGAAACCTATTGCAAAAGGATTGGTATCTTTAAAAAAATGAGTTCCTTCCAGAAAAGTATCCGTGGAAACAGCCAGAACATCACCATGCGGGATGTTTATAAGGGCACAGTCATCTCCTATCCCCAGCTGTACACAATTCTGCTCGAGGTTAACTTCATTGGAGTGAAGCGTAAAATATTTTCTGATTAATTCAAATTCACCCATTCTGAACTCTTTATAACGTATAAAACTGAAGAAGTTGTTTATTGGTAAAAATAAAGAATCTATAACTCGGATTATAGATTCTTTATTAACACATTAATAACAGCATTCAGTTACAGTTGTCTTCGAAATTACTGCTTTTCAGTTTCCTGAAGCTGCATGTTCTTTACAACCTTGTCAAGCACACCGTTAACAAACTTGTGGCTGTCCTGAGCAGCAAAATCCTTTGCTAAAAGAATTGCTTCATTGATGATTACACGATACGGAACATCCTTGCTCTGGAACAGAAGTTCGTATGTGGCAAGACGCAGAATTGACTTGTCAACCATATCCAAATCTTCAATACTTCTTGAATTAAGATAAGGTTTGTATGTCTTGTCAATTTCATCAACGTGAGTAATAGTACCAACAATCAACTGATGCAAGTATTCTTTATCAGTTTTGTCGTCAACAGGTTGATCTTCGAGAAACTGTTCTTCAATTACTGAAGCAAATTCCTTGGTGATTTCCCACTGGTAAAGGGCCTGCATGGCAAAATGTCTGGCTCTGTGTCTCTGACCTGGATTCACAATAAAATCTCCGCTAACATTAAATCTGTTTTAAAACATTAATCATTTCAAGAGCGGCTGAAGCAGCTTCAGCACCTTTATTACCAGCCTTAGATCCAGCACGCTGTACAGCCTGTTCAATATTTTCAGTTGTAAGAATACCGAATGCTACAGGGATTTCCTGCTCAAGCATAACCTGAGTCAGTCCCTTAGAACTTTCATTGGCCACAACTTCGAAATGATAGGTATCACCTCTGATTACGCAACCTAAAGCTAAAATGGCATCATATTTTTGGGTTTTGGCAGCTTTCTTTACTGCTAAAGGAATCTCTACGGCACCAGGAACTCTGATAATTGTTACGTTATCATCTTTTACCTGACCTATACGGCTTAAAACATCAAGAGCACCAGATACTAAATGCTCGTTTATAAAGCTGTTAAAGCGTGATACAACAATTGCAATTCTGGCATCTGCTGCAACTAAGTTTCCTTGGATTTCCTGCATGTTCTATAACCTCATCAAAACACAAATTACGTTTTTCACTTACTCCTGAAAAACATAAGTCTATTCTACCATAAAAGACAGATTTTATTACTATGTTACATGCCTTCTGTCTGTAACAAATATCGAGAATGAAAAACGTAACCTCATTTGTATCATGTTCTTGCGGTTAGATACTTACTTCTCGACCATTAATTCTGTACAGCCCTTCATGTACATAGCTTAAAGTAAGCTTCATTCCTTCAGCAAAATGGCTTCCTTCATCATTCCACAGACCGTCCTTAACGTAAATATTCACAGCTTTACCTATACAGACACCTGTTTTTTCAAAAACTTCTTTTTCGGTTAATTCACATTCTATGTACGCCAGCGCATCAGGAAGTACCTGTAAATTCAGTACAGGTGAAGAATCAGGCTTAACTCCAGCCCAAACAAATTTATCACCAACGTCGCGACCATGAACAGAACCGACCTTGTTAATTATCTCAATGTCCTTTTCTGAAGGAATAGAGATTACGAATTTACCGTTGGCCAGAATATTTGCGGTGGTGGTATGACCGCGATCAAGCACAACCAGAACCTGATCGGCATCAAAAGGGCAATTCCACGCAGCCGTCATGACATCATGAATTCCGTCTGAAGATACAGATGAAATATTGATAATCTGTCCCCCGCACAGCAGGCGGTTAGCAGCTCTGACATTAATTTTCTTATACATGTTCACCAGTTCCTTTGGTTATTGTTGATTTAATAGGTTACATAAACCCGTTTTCCATTAAAAATGAAGCTGTCATGGTACTTTTCTTCTTGTTGTCATGCCCATGATTCAACAGACGTTCCAGATACCTTGCAAGTACATCAACTTCAATATTGACCTTATCACCTACATTCCACATGGTAGCATTGGTTATATCATGAGTGTGTGGGATAAGAGTAAGTCTGAATGCATCACCTTTAACCTCATTAACGGTAAGACTTATTCCATTAATGGTTATAGATCCTTTTATTGCTATGTATCTGGATATATCCTCCGGGGCATTTATCCAGATATCCACAGCATTATCGGTTCTGGACATGCTGCTAATGGTACCCACGCCATCAACATGCCCCTGAACTATATGCCCACCCATATGCGTGGTTGGAGTAAGTGCTTTTTCTAAATTTAGTGTGGCACCAGGATTTAGATATTTAAAAATTGTGCATTCAATGGTCTCATGTGAAACATCAGCAACAAAGCTGTTTTTTCCTAGCTTAACCACTGTCAGGCATACACCGTTACAGGCAACAGAATCGCCTATAGCCACATCAGAAAAATCAAGATCCTTTGATTCTATGGATATTTCAGCGCCTTTCCCGTTGAATGAAATGGAAGTTATTGTTCCTAGTGCTTGAACTATACCGGTAAACATTACAGCCTATTCCTTAATAATATACTCTAATTTAATATCATTACCAATTTGTGTGGATTTTGCAAGCTTCAATGAATTAATTTCATCCATAGACTCATAACCTTCCAGTTTACAAAATGAAATCGCATCATCCCCAAGTAATTTGGGTGCTATATATAAAATAAGACTGTTTATTAAATTATGGGAAAGCATAAATTTGCAGAATTTTGGACCTGATTCAATAAGTACATTGCGAATTTTTATTGAATGCAGATACTTCAGAACCTGCTCTATATCAAGATCATCAGAATTATTTACGGCAGGCACATACAGAACATTGATTTTTTCTGTAAGTTTTTTCTCTGAAACATCCCGATTGTCCGACGGATACACCAGAAGAACATCACCTGATGAACTGAATATTTTTTCTTTTAAAGTTAAAACCTTACGTTTATCAACTATCACCTTTAACGGTCTGACAACATATTCTTCCGGTACGGATAACTTAACTGTTTTCGGAAACTCATCAGTTCTTACGTTCATCGACGGGTCATCTGCAATAACGGTGGCTGCTGTTGTAAGAATTGCCTGATGCTGTGCTCGGAGTGTCTGAACATCTGCGCGGGATTCCGCAGAGGTAATCCATTTACTGGCTCCGTTTTTTAAAGCAATTCTACCATCCAGACTAATCCCCATTTTCTGTGTTACATAGGGAATTTCATGTTCCATGGCATAAAGAAAAGGAACATTAATCCGGCGGGCCTGATGTTCACAGATGCCTACAATGACTTCAATTCCGGCATCTCTGAGAATGTCAAATCCTTTACCGCTTACCCAAGGATTCGGATCCGTCATTGCACACACTACTCTTTTAACTCCTGCTTTTACAAGAGCAACTGCACACGGCGGTGTCAGACCAAAATGAGAACAAGGTTCTAATGTAACATACGCTGTTGAACCACTGGTATCATTTCCCTTATTACGTGCATCTGCCAAAGCATTAACTTCAGCGTGTCCGGTACCAGCCTTTTTATGGAAACCGGAGCCTATAATTATTCCGTTTTTGGTAAGTATGCATCCCACACATGGATTTGGCAGAGTGGAATATTTTCCCTTTTCAGCCAGGGCAAGAGCCTGTAACATGAAAGATTGATCTGTTTCTTGCTGTAAATTTGAGATTGTCATATTAAACTAGGTACTCAGGATTAGTTATCGGATTAATTTCTGAAAAGGATACAGAATATATCTACATCTGTTTTTCCAGTTTGGATATTTCTTTGCTGAAATCCTTAAGATTTTTAAAACTCAGGTAAACTGAAGCAAAACGAATATATGCCACAGGATCCAGGTTCTCCAGCTCTTCCATGACCATTTTACCTATAAGGTTTGATGGGATTTCCTTTAATTTGCTGGACCTCAGTTTAGTTTTAATTCGATTTATGGCATTATCAACCTGTTCAGTTCCAATTGAACGTTTTTCCAGAGCTCGCAACATACCAGCACGGATCTTTTCCTCATTAAAAGGTTGTTTTATTCCATTGCTTTTGATTATTGTCGGCATTGTTATTTCAGGCTGCTCAAATGTGGTAAAACGTTCGTTGCACGAAAGACACTGCCTGCGTCTTCTTACCTGAAATCCTTCAGAAGACACTCGCGTATCAATTACTTTTGTATCTTCAGCATCACAAAATGGACAACGCATAAACTCCCCCTCGATTAAACTTTTTATTATTATATAAAAAAAGTCCTAAAGAAAAATCTTTAGGACTTATATATTCATAAAAATACGTTTAATCAGCTACAGTATTAGTGCTTCTTAACGTAAGTAACAGGAGCTTCACCAGTTACATCAAGGTAGAAGTCATATTCGCCATCTGCATCAGGAGTTACCTTAACTTCTTCGAATACAGACTTTGGATTAAGAGCTACAGGTTCACCACCCATTTCGAATACACCAGGCTGGTCTCTGTAACCAAAGTTAGTACCAGCACTCCAACCAGAGTCAGCAAACTTAAACTTATATGGAGCCCAGTCAACTTTTAATTCAGCGGTAGCAACGTAAACACCGTCAGAAACCTTCTTTACGAGGTACTGAGGCTGTGCGTTCCAGTCGTTCATTTCGCCACGAAGATAAATAGGAGCGCCGAATACATCAGCACCACCTTCAGCTCCTGCTGAAGCGCCGTCACTAGCACAACCTGTTAAAGCAAAAGAGCCAGCTGCAATAGCTGCTAATAATAATTTCTTGTACATGTCAATTCCTTTGATAATGTTGAGGTTATATATGATTTTATAATTTTACGGCAAAAATTATAGTGTTATAAATCACAAAAAACAAAACCCAAAAGTTAAAAAAACATTAACTTTTGGGTAATAGCTTTATTACTCGCCGTCAAGCTTTCTCTCGAGATAATGAATGTCGAAACATCCTTTGTTGTAGGTGGCATCATCCATCAAATCAAGAAGAAGGGGAACATTGGTTTTAATACCATCAATTACCAGTTCATGCAGAGCCTGCTTCATTCTTGCAATGGCTGATGAACGGTCATCATTGTAGGCTATGAGCTTGCCAATCATAGAATCATAGTATGGTGGAACCACGTAGTTCTCATAAATGTGAGAGTCCCAGCGAATTCCAGGACCACCAGGAGTATGCAATCTGACAATCTTTCCTGGAGAAGGAATAAATGTACTAGGATCTTCAGCATTGATACGGCACTCGATTGCATGGCCCTTGAGACTGATATCCTTCTGTGAGAATGAAAGCTTCTCACCGGCAGCAATCTTTATCTGTTCCTTCACGATATCAACACCGGTTACAAGTTCTGATATAGGATGTTCAACCTGTACACGGGTATTCATTTCCATAAAGAAAAACTGTCCGTTTTCATATAAGAATTCGAAGGTGCCTGCACCGCGGTATCCGATTTCATTACATGCCTTGGCACATCTTGAGCCGATGTCATCACGCTGTTTCTGGGTGATTTCAGGAGCAGGAGCTTCTTCGATAACCTTCTGGTTTCTTCTCTGTACGGAGCAGTCACGTTCACCAAGGTATACGGAATTTCCCTGACCGTCTGAAAGTAACTGGAACTCAACGTGTCTTGGGTTTTCGAGGAATTTTTCCATGAAAACATTAGGATTGTTGAAGAATGAATCAGCTTCTCTCTGGGTTAAAGCAATAGTGTCCGCAAGATCTTCTTCCTTGTATACAACACGCATACCGCGACCGCCGCCACCGCCAGCAGCCTTGATGATGACAGGATAACCAATCTTCTTTGCCAAAGCCTTGTTTTCTTCAATATCATCAGTAAGAACACCAGTCCCCGGAACACAAGGAACGCCGGATGCTTCCATGGCCTCAATTGCAGATACCTTGTCTCCCATAAGTCTTATGGTATCTGACTTCGGACCGATAAAAATAAAACCGGAACGTTCTACAATTTCTGCAAATTCAGCATTTTCAGAAAGAAAACCATAGCCAGGATGAATTGCATTAGCACCTGTTACTTCCGCTGCAGCAATAAGAGAAGGAATATTCAGATATGATTCCTTTGCCGCTGCAGGTCCGATGCAGATTGCCTCATCAGCGAGTTTTACATGTTTCAAATCGCGGTCAGCAGTTGAATAAACAGCAACAGTCTTGATGCCAAGCTCCTTACAGGCACGCAGGATACGCAAGGCAATTTCACCGCGGTTTGCAATCAAAACCTTTTCAATTTTTGCCATATCACGCCCCTGCTGTTATTCGATAATGAATAAAGGCTGGTCAAATTCAACAGTTTCGCCGTCTGCAACAAGAATCTTCTTGATAACACCAGTCTTGTCAGCTGCAATCTGATTCATGGTCTTCATGGCTTCAATGATGCAAACAGTTGCACCTTCCTTAACAGAAGCACCTTCTTCAACGAAATTAGATGCATCAGGACTTGGTCTGCGATAGAAAGTACCAACCATTGGTGATTTCATTACATGACCAGAAATGGTATCAGCACTGTCATCAGCTTCGGCAGCAGCCGGAGCTGCCACAGGGGCAGGAACAGCAGCAGGAGCTACATAAGCGGCCGGCTGTGCTACAGGAACCGGTACGGAAACAGTATTGCTGGTACGGGTAATCTTAATCTGTTCTTCACCTTCCTTTAATTCAAGTTCAGCAATGTCAGATTCAGAAACGATCTTGATCAATCTGGAAATTTTGTTGATATCTATTTGCATATTAATTACTTCTCTATTGTTATCCGTTAATTCTTTAAAATTTTCTTAATGGCAGCACGAAGAGCGTACTCATAGCCATCAGTACCAAATCCGCATATCACACCTGTTGCTATATCAGACAAGTATGAATGATGTCTGAATTCCTCTCTGGCATGCACATTGGAAATATGGACTTCAAAAAATGGAATTTTCACACCGAGCAATGCATCACGAATTGCAACGCTTGTGTGTGTAAATGCCGCAGGATTAATGACGATGTAATCGACATTTCCCATAGCACTATGAATCTTGTTGATGATCTCGAATTCTGCATTTGACTGGAAGGTTTCCAATTCAACGCCATTCTCGGAAGCTATAGATAAAAGCTTTTCATTAACTTCTTTCAGACCTGTTGAACCGTAAATTCCAGGTTCCCTGACTCCAAGCAGATTTAGATTAGGTCCGTTCAGAACTAGTATCTTAGACATAACAATCCTATTAATTTAAGTCAGTAGTTACACTAACGTTTTAAATCATTTAAAGCAGAATTTAGACAAATTCAAATCATTAATGTGTAGTAAAACGATAATTTTGACTTTTATAGTTCCAATACTCTAAAAAAGGCATTTTACCCTAATATTATCAAAAAGACTCTTTTTTTGCTTAAAATTAGCAATTTTCCATGAATTTGATACAGTTTTTGGTAAAAAATCATAAAAAACTGAAAAACTGCTAGATTTTTTAAAATGTATTCTTGTGATTTTCTAAAGTTGTTTTACGTAGAATCAGGTGTCTGATTTTCATTTTTCGATATGGACTGATAAGCAAAGAAATTTACTAAAAATATAGAAGGATTTGCGAATTATGAAAAAAGCTACCAGATTAAATTTGTTCAATTTATAACAGGTTATAAATTTTCTAAACAAAATAACGTTTTTCATAACTGATTAGTTTCTAAACAACGAAAAAAACCGTATCTTTCAGTTCAGAAGCATGCTGATTATCATATTTAACTGTTATTTTCTCCACAAAAACAGTAAAATACGAGCATTGATTTTGGGATTTCCCCGATTTGTTTCTTATTAATTGTTAATAATGGAGTTTTTCATGCTTAATCAGGCAAAAAACATTGCAGCGTATGATCCTGAATTATGGGCTGCCATTGACGGAGAAAACCGTCGTCAGGAAGACCATATCGAGCTTATCGCTTCTGAAAACTATGTTAGTAAGTGTGTAATGGAAGCTCAGGGTTCTCAGCTTACCAACAAGTACGCAGAAGGTTACCCTGGAAAGCGTTATTACGGCGGTTGTGAATATGTTGATCAGGTTGAAGCATTAGCTATTGCTCGCGTTAAGCAGCTTTTTGGTGCTGATTATGCTAACGTTCAGCCTCATTCAGGTTCACAGGCTAACGCAGCCGTTTACATGGCATTGGTAAAGCCTGGTGATACCATTATGGGTATGAGCCTTGCTCACGGCGGTCATTTAACTCACGGTGCAAGCGTAAGTTTCTCAGGAAAGATTTACAATTCAGTTCAGTACGGTGTTGACGATAACGGCAACATCGATTACGACGACGTACTGGCAAAGGCTAAAGAATGTCAGCCAAAGATGATCGTTGCAGGCTTTTCTGCATACAGCGGAATCGTAGACTGGGCAAAGATGAGAGAAATCGCTGATGCGGTAGGTGCATACCTTTTTGTTGATATGGCTCATATTGCAGGTCTTGTTGCCGCAGGCCTTTATCCAAATCCATTACCACACGCACACGTTGTAACTTCAACCACTCACAAGACCTTAGGCGGTCCAAGAGGCGGTATTATTCTTTCAAACTGCGGTGATGAAGCAATTTATAAGAAATTAAATTCTGCCATTTTCCCAGGTAGCCAGGGTGGCCCTTTAATGCATGTAATCGCAGCTAAGGCTATTGCATTCAAGGAAGCCATGGAACCAGAATATAAGGAATATCAGGCTCAGATCCTTAAGAACGCAAAGGCAATGGTTAAGGTATTCCTGGATCGCGGATACAAGATTGTTTCCGGCGGTACTCATGACCATTTATTCCTCGTTGACTTAATCGGTCGTGAATTCTCAGGTAAGGATGCTGACGAGGCACTCGGCAGAGCAAATATTACCGTAAACAAGAATTCTGTACCAAATGATCCACGTTCTCCATTCGTTACTTCCGGTTTAAGAATCGGTACTCCAGCTGTAACCCGTCGCGGTCTCAAGGAAGATGATGTTACTTTACTTGCCAGCTTAATGTGTGACGTACTGGATAACATCGGTAATGCTGAAGTAGAAGCATCTGTTAAGGCCAAGATCGTGGATTTATGCCACAGATTTCCGGTTTACAACAAGTAAGCGTTAACCGCTTGTGAGACATTAGCCATATTGCTCGTGAGACAATATGGCTTTTTTATTAAAAACCAAGTCAAAAATTGATCTAAATCACAAAAAATCATATTTTTGCAATTTCTTAAAATTATTCAAGCTACAATTAAAAGCGTTGGGAGGGAGCAACGAGAAATACGAAACTTCCTACTCCCAAGCAACATTTTAAATGGATTCAAAATTAAGATAAAAGGAAATTATCATGAAAAAGACTAAAGGTTTTACCCTCATCGAATTAATGATCGTTATCGCTATCATCGGTATCTTAGCTGCAATCGCTCTCCCAGCATATGCCCGTTACATGGCTCGTGCACGTTTCACTGAAGTTACCACTGCAATGGCTGGTGTTCAGAAGCAGGTTGAAATCTGTATTTTTGACTTAGGTGCTACTTTTGCCGCAAACACTGCAGTTGTAGTAGATAAGACTGCAACTGGCCACGGTGCTGGTTGTGCTAATGGTGAGAATGGTAACGGTTGGAGCATCGGTGCTGCAACTGACTATGCTACCAAGTATGTTGCAACCATCAATGTAACTGGTGACGGTGTAATCACTGCTACTGCAATTGGTGGTAATGGTTTAAATGGTGCAGCCATTCAGATTCAGCCTTTCTTTGGTGCTGTAGATAATGGTATCATCGATTGGAGAAGAAATGACACCAATACAGTTTCTACCTGCATCAAGGAAAACCTCTGCTAATTTGATTGGTTAGAGTATAAACTTATGAAAGTTTAGTTTAAGCCCCGCCTCTGGCGGGGTTTTTATATGCAGTCCACTAATAAAAATTTAACCTACAGTGATCTGAATCGGTATTCCTTCATTAAAAAATACAAAATAAAACAGTTTGATGAAGGTATAATCTTAACTTTTCATGAAAGTTACACTAAAGGGAGTTTCGGCTCCCTTTTCATATAATTTTAAACCTGCAAAAAGGTCATTAATTCCTCATAACTTTTTCCACTTTTAAGGTAGGCGTCCATGATTTCCTTGGCCTCATAATTTCGTTTGTGTTCCTGAAGTTCTTTGAGTTTTAACGTCAGCTTATCCTGCTTCATCTGAAGCTTTGATAATTCATCCTTAATCCTGGTAATTTCAGCTTCAATCGTAGAGATCGATTTCATTCTCGCCATTTTCGTCATCCTCTTCTGTTTGAACATGGAAATTACTGTCGGCAAGTTGCCTACCTATTTCCACTGCTTTACTGCGCACGATACTCTCATCTAAGCCAAATGAGCTTAGGA
>NZ_JNKD01000065.1:0-13754 GCF_000701925.1 Ruminobacter sp. RM87
TATCAAAAGCATGCCGGATTGTCATGTTTTTTGATGTATTTATTTAAATCTCGGCCGGGCACTGTGCAAAGGCGGTACATACTGAGCGTAACCGTCATATTTTCATTATTATCCAAAAAGCGTAACTGTGCGGAATCAGTATTATGTTTGAGAATGAGGGAGATAGATATTATAATCTGCAGCATTATGTCCGGACGGTGAGATTGTCTTTTCGGTTATGATACACTGAGCACGGATTATTATTTTCATATCATATGATTATTGATTGCAGATTGTCATGAGTAAATTATTTCGTTCCAGTATAATCACGTCTCTTGCCACTTTTATGTCCAGAATTCTCGGACTGATAAGAGATGTGTGCATTGCTAATCTTCTTGGTGCCGGTCAGAGTTCGGATATTTTTCTGTTTGCGCAGAGAATTCCTAATTTTTTAAGACGACTGTTTGCAGAAGGCGCATTCAGTCAGGCTTTTGTGCCCGTTATGTCTGAATTCAAGGCAAAGAAGGATCAGGAAGGACTCAAGGATCTTATAAGCAATACTTCAGGAACTCTCGGCGCGGTTGTCTTCATTATTACCGTAATAGGTATGCTGGGCAGCAGCGTGATAACGGCCGTTTTCGGGTGGGGCTGGTTTCAGGAGTGGCTGGAAAATCCTGGGGAAGGCAAATTTACACAGGCCTCTTTTTTACTGAAAATAACGACTCCATACCTGTTTTTCATTACTCTTACAGCCGTGTCTGGTGCCATATTAAACACCTTTGAAAAATTTCTGATTCCTGCCATTACTCCGTGTCTGATGAATCTCTGCATGATTGCAAGCTGTTTTGTTCTGAAAGATTACTTTGAAGATCCGAATCTGGCTCTTTCAATCGGTTTTATGACTGGCGGGGTAGTGCAGTTTTTATTTCAGCTGCCGTTTCTGTATAAGCTGGGATGTCTGGTAATACCTCGCTTCAGCTGGAATCATCCTGGTGTGACCAAGATTAGAAAACTGATGATTCCTGCTATTTTCAGTGTTTCGGTCAGTCAGATTAATCTGATTATCAACACTATTATCGCCACAAAGCTTACGACCGGGGCAATCAGTTATCTGTATTACTCAGACAGACTGCTGGAATTCCCGATAGGAATTTTCGGTGTGGCGATAGGAACGGTGATTCTTCCTGCCCTGTCTCGTCAGTTTGCCAAAAAGGATCTTGATGGTTACGTTAAGACATTGGACTGGGGTATCAGGCTTGTTCTTCTGCTTGGTTTCCCTGCAATGATGGGGATTATAATGCTTCGTGAACCAATAATCCGCGTTCTTTACATGAGTGGAGAATTCGGCCTCGACGCTGCAGGTCATGTGTCTCTGAGTGTAATAGCCTCAGTGTCAGGCTTATGGGCTATTATGCTTGTTCGTGTTCTGGCTCCCGGATTTAACGCAAGACAGGATACCGCCACACCTGTAAGATACGGAATCATTTCCATGGTGACCAACATTATATGCAGTCTGATTATAGTATTTCCTATTGAGTACTGGCTGCTTGTAGGTGGAAACAGCGGTTACGGCTATCTGGGACTGGCACTGTCCACAACACTGTCATCCATTGTTAATGCCTCACTGCTTCTGCGTGGTCTTGCCAAGAAGAATATTTATCATATCAGCAGAAATACCGTTGTTTTTGTTCTAAAGCTTCTTGCCGGTACGATTGTTATGTCCATGGTTTTGATGTTCCTTAAGGGCTGTTTTGCAGCTGATGCCGCTGAATGGGCCGGAATAAGCCATATAAGTTCAATTGTGTATTTGGTGTGTCTTGTTGCATCAGGAGCTGCGGTTTATTTTGTAACGTTGCTGCTGCTGGGAATTCGTCCGTCTCAGCTAAAGGGGGCGTAGTTTAAAAAATGTTATAAACATAACGTTTTTTTGGTATAATCCTATTCTTGTTGATAAATAAAATTGTTTTTAATAGTTGGTTGAATTATGCACTTAGTGCGAAATCTTGATAATTATACCTGCCGTGCTGAAGGAATAGCACTAACCATAGGTAATTTTGACGGTTTGCATATAGGTCACAGAGCCGTCCTCAGTGAACTGAAGGAGAAGGCTCGTAAACTGGGTATTAAAACGGGTGTAATGTGCTTTGAGCCACAGCCTCTGGAATTTCTGTCCTGTGAGAAAATACCGGCAAGGTTAAGCAGGTTCAGAGACAAGTTTCTTGGACTCAAGGAGCTTGATATCGATTACCTGTTCTGCCCTAAATTCAATCAGAAATTTGCCTGTCAGTCTCCTGAGTCGTTTATTGAGGATGTCCTGGTAAAAAGACTTAACGTTAAACTGCTTATAGTCGGAGATGATTTCCGTTTCGGCAGGATGGGCAAAGGCGGATATGATCTGCTGGTCGAGTCCGGCAGAAAATACGGATTCGAAGTATACAGCATGTCCAGCTACAGATATCACGGAGAGCGTGTCAGCTCAACGGTGATAAGACAGCTTTTAAGGGAAGGTTCTCTGGATAAAGTATCGGAAATGCTTGGAGAATACTTCTATATAAGAGGTAAGGTCTGTCACGGAAGAAAAATAGGGTCAACGATAAATTTTCCGACGGCCAATATCAATCTTAACCGAAGGGTTGTGCCTCTGTTCGGTATTTATGCTGTGAAGGTCTGTATGCCCGACGGATCCATGCGATACGGCATGGCAAATGTAGGCATGAGACCGACTGTAAACGGTACGTATCCTCTGCTGGAGGTTTTTGTATTTGATTTTTCCGGCAATCTGTATACGAAAGAGATTAAAGTTTCATTTATCAGAAAACTGAGAGATGAAATCAAGTTTCCGTCTCTGAATGAGCTGAAACAGCAGATTTCAAAGGATGAACAGGAAACCAGAGCGTATTTCAGTGTTCATCCGTAGGTTTATTGAGCGGCTGAGAATGTCTGACGTTTTAAACTGTCAATCGTTTTCAGTCGGCTTTTAATGATTAAAGGTGCGGTATTTTCCGTTCTTGTATAGACATACTGTCGGCAAGTCTATCGCTCATGATACGGCGGGGAAATAAGCATAAGCTTAGAAACCTGAAGACAGTGTTTTTTAATTATGGTATTGAATCAAAATGACAGATTATAAGAAAACTCTTAATTTGCCTGATACACCTTTCCCGATGCGTGGTGATCTGGCAAAGCGTGAACCGCTGATGTTAAATTCCTGGTATGAAGATGATCTTTATAGTCAGATTAGAAACGCCAGAAAAGGCAGAAAGTCATTTATTCTGCACGACGGTCCTCCATATGCAAATGGCAATATTCACATTGGTCATTCAGTAAATAAGATTCTTAAAGATATCATAATTAAGTCCAAGACCTTAAGCGGTTTTGATGCTCCATATATTCCCGGCTGGGACTGTCACGGTCTTCCTATTGAACTCAAGGTTGAAGGTCTTGTAGGAAAGCCTGGTCAGAAGGTTACCGCAGCAGAATTCAGAGAAGAGTGCCGTAAGTATGCCAGAACCCAGATTGATGCCCAGCGCAATGATTTCAAGAGATTGGGCGTTCTCGGTGACTGGGAGAATCCGTATCTCACCATGAATTTTGAAACAGAAGCCAATATTATCCGTGCTTTGGGCAAAGTTGCGGAAAACGGCCATCTGGTAAAGGGCTTTAAGCCTGTTCACTGGTGTATTGACTGTGGCAGTGCTCTGGCAGAAGCTGAAGTTGAGTACTATGACAAGCAGTCATATGCAATTGACGTATGTTTCAAGGCTGCAGACAAGGAAGCTGTTCTCAGTGCTTTCGGCAATGCCAAGTGTGACAGTGTTCCCAACATTGTTATCTGGACAACCACTCCATGGACTCTGCCTGCAAACAGAGCCGTATGTCTCAATGCTGATTTCAACTATCAGCTGATTTCCGCAGATAACGGCAAGTGCTATATTCTGGCGGAAGTTCTCTCGGCTGAAGCTTTAAAGAGATACGGCGTGACTGATTACACCGTGATTGCCGTTACCAAGGGCAGCAATCTTGAAGGTCTGAAGTTCTGTCATCCGTTCCTGGATATTCAGGTTCCTGTTATTCTCGGTGCTCATGTTACCGATGATTCCGGTACAGGTGCTGTTCACACCGCTCCTGGTCACGGTATGGATGACTATGTGGTTGGCTGCAAGTACAATCTTGAAGTTGCATGTCCTGTAGGTGCAGACGGCAGATTCCTTGAAGGAACTCCTTATTTTGCCGGTCAGAACGTGTTTGAGGCAAATCCTAAGGTTGTTGAACTTCTTAAGGAAAAGGATGCTCTGGCAGCAGTTAACAAGATTAATCACTCATATCCATGCTGCTGGAGACATAAGTCACCAATCATTTTCCGTGCTACCCCGCAGTGGTTTATCAGCATGGAAGAAAAGGGCCTCAGAACCAACGCACTGGATGAAATCAAGAAGGTTCAGTGGGTTCCGTCATGGGGACAGAACAGAATTGAAGCGATGGTGGCAAACCGTCCTGACTGGTGTATCAGCCGTCAGCGTACATGGGGTGTACCTATCGCTCTGTTTGTAGATAAGGATACCAATGAACTTCATCCTCGTACACAGGAACTGATTGAAGAGATTGCCAAGCGTGTTGAAAAGAAGGGTATTCAGGCATGGTGGGATCTTGATCCTAAGGAAGTCCTTACCGCTGAAGAACAGGAAAGATATGTTAAGGTAAAAGATACTCTTGACGTATGGTTTGATTCCGGTTCAACCAGCTATACCGTTGTGGGCAAGCGCCCTGAATACAACGGTCAGAGCGCTGATATGTACCTTGAAGGTTCAGATCAGCATCGCGGCTGGTTCATGTCATCTCTGATGATTGGTACCGCTATTTCAGGCAAGGCTCCATACAAGACTGTTCTGACTCACGGGTTTACCGTAGACGGACAGGGTCGTAAGATGAGTAAGTCAATCGGTAATGTTGTTAGTCCTCAGGATGTAATCAGCAAACTCGGTGCTGATATTTTAAGACTGTGGGTTGCTTCAACCGATTACAGCGGTGAAATGACCGTTTCTGATGAAATTCTCAAGCGCAGTGCCGAGGCATATCGTCGTATCCGTAACACCTCAAGATTCCTTTTGGCAAACATCAATGATTTTGATCCTGAAAAGAATATGGTTGATTTCGATGATATGGTTGCACTTGACCGCTGGGCAGTATCATGTGCCGCAAAGGCTCAGAAGGAAATTATCAAGGCTTATAACAGCTTTGATTTCCATACCGTTGTGCAGAAGATTATGCAGTTCTGCTCCGTAGATATGGGATCTTTCTATCTTGATATTGTTAAGGACAGACTGTATACCTCCAAGACCGACGGTGTTGCCCGCAGATCAAGTCAGACTGCACAGTATCTTATTGCTGAAGCCATGGTACGCTGGTTCTCTCCGATTCTGAGCTTTACCGCTCAGGAAATATGGCAGCTCTTACCTGGAAAGAGAGATAAGTATGTATTTACAGCAGAATGGTATGAAGGTCTTAAGGAACTTCCTGATGACGCGTCTCTTAATGATGATTTCTGGCAGAAGGTTAAGACTGTTCGCGATGAAGTGAATAAGAAGCTTGAAAATGCCCGTAAGAACAAGGTTATCGGCAGTTCATTGGAAGCGGAAGTAAAGATCTACGCAAACGATGACATTACCGCAACTCTTGCGGCTCTGGAAGATGAATTACGCTTCGTTCTTCTGGTGTCAAAGTGTGAAGTACTGCCTCTTGCTGACGGAGCAGATGCTGAAAAGGCAGATATTGACGGCTTAGCCGTAACTGTTGTTGCAACAGCAGAAGAAAAGTGCGAAAGATGCTGGCATCGAGTTCCTGGAATCGGTTCTGTTTCAGGTCATCCAGGTATCTGTAAGCGTTGTGCTGAGAATATCGACGGCAACGGTGAAATCCGTAAGTTCGCATAAAGCGTTCATGATGCATTTGTTATAATATGTATAAGCCCTGTTTTATGCAGGGCTTTGTTTACTGATAATCAAGGATTTGTGGATGGGTGGAAAAATTTTTAAAACCGGCCTGGTTTATCTGCTTCTCTCTGTTGTGGTCATGCTTTTGGATTATCTGACAAAACAATGGATTGTAAGTAATGTACCGGTTAATGATATCGCTGGTTCCATTGAGGTTATTCCTAATTTTTTCAGAATTATACATGTGCATAATCACGGTGCTGCCTTCAGCTTTCTTGCAGGACAGAATGGATGGCAGGTTGTTTTTTTCAGTGTCATTGCCATAGCTGTCAGCTGTTTCTGTATCAGGGGGATGTTTAAAAACAGCAGATCTCAGCTGATTTCAAATACAGGGTATGCACTGATTGTCGGCGGGGCATTGGGAAATCTGTATGATCGTATTGCATATGGTTACGTTATAGATTTTCTTGATTTTAATTTTGGAAACTATCATTATCCGGCATTCAATGTTGCTGACTGCGGAATATGCGCAGGTGTTTTTCTGTGGTGCGTATATGAACTGTTTTTGAATAAGAATAATAAGGAAAATTCAGACAATGCAGGAAAATAACAGAAAAAAAATTCTGCTGGTAAGCCCCCGCGGTTTCTGCGCAGGCGTCAGCAGAGCAATTCAGATTGTTGAACTTGTGCTTGCAAAATTTGAAAATGAAAATGTTTATGTTCTGCACGAGGTTGTGCACAATAAACACGTGGTTGAAGAACTGAATCGTCATGGAGCCATCTTTGTGGACTGTCTGGATGAAATTCCTGACGGAGCCATTACTGTTTTTTCCGCACACGGTGTCTCAAAAGAAGTTGAACAGAAGGCCGTACGTAAAAATCTCAGAGTCTATGATGCAACCTGTCCTATTGTTGATAAGGTTCATCGAAAGGTCAGACGCATAAGTGATCAGGACGAAGAAATAATAATGATCGGTCACGCTAAACATCAGGAAGTGGAAGGAACTGTTGGACAATATACCAGCAGGGTAGGGGCTATGCATGTTATAAATAACATTGATGAAATAAAAAAAATTAATATCATGCATCCTGACAGGCTTCATTTTGTAACTCAGACGACTCTCAGTGTTGATGAGGCAAAGAATTGTATTGATGCCTTGAAACAGGCTTTCCCTTTAATTTCCGGACCGGCAACCAACGATATCTGTTATGCAACTCAGAACAGACAGCAGGCTGTGAAGGAAGTTGCCAAAATTGCTGACGTGGTATTGGTTGTCGGTTCAAAGAATTCATCCAATTCCAAT
Source organism: Ruminobacter sp. RM87 (assembly GCF_000701925.1). Lineage (NCBI taxonomy): Bacteria > Pseudomonadati > Pseudomonadota > Gammaproteobacteria > Aeromonadales > Succinivibrionaceae > Ruminobacter > Ruminobacter sp. RM87. Next base: position 7,214 of record NZ_JNKD01000065.1, read on the forward strand.
CGTCTCAGTGAGGTTGCCAGACAGACAGGATGCGTTTCCTATCTTATTGATGATTACACAGATCTCACACCGGAGATGACCGCCGGAAAAAATATTATTGCTATTACCAGTGGTGCTTCTGCTCCGGAATACCTGATTGAGGAAATAGTAAAATGCCTCAACAAAAATGCTGACTATGATGTTGAGAACATCGGTGTTTCAAACGAAAAACAGAATTTTAAACTGCCCTCAGGCTTATAATATTCTTATGCTTTTTTATAGAGTTTTTTTTATGACAAATGTGAGAAAAACTCTATTTTCCCTAAGTTAAAAAAAATTTCCTGAATTTACATTTGTTAATACCGTGTGTTAATGAATTTTGCTTTTTTGCAAATGTAAAGAATATGTTTTATTAACATGTTTTATGTCCGGCAGTAATCTTTTTTGCATGTTTTAAAACTATAAATGATTTATCAAAAAGATGATATATGAAATTACAGTGCGTGCTAATTATATATAATATATAGTTATTTATAATATTTTATAAATAAAGGATAATTAGTGTCGGTTTATCCATTTATAGTAATATTTTTTAACAAAATATTAAAAACTGTTGTAAATTAACAGTTTTTTATAAAAATAAAACTAAATAGTTTAAGAGTTTAAAATGCAAATTTTGTGAATTAAACTGTAATTCTATTATTAAATGTTAATAATTTTTTGAAAATAATTGTTAGTTAGTATTTAATAGTAAATTGAGTAGTTTTCATTTTTGAAAAAAAGAATAATTATTTTCATACTTTAATTTAAGTGAGGTAAGCTCATGGTTAAGTTAAAAAATTTATCCAGAGTCATTAATGCCTGTGTGTTCATGGCGGCCACGGGTTTAACGGTCTCCGGTGTGGCTTTGGCGGCTAATCCTAACCTGCAGAACGCTTCAAATGAAGAACTTTTGCAGGCTAAGAACAATTCTCCTGCAACCGCACCGTTCGGCATAGCAGGTCTGGGGGTTGCCCCACTGGTTATGCTGACCGTAGGTAGAGAACATAATTTGTTTACAGAAGCTTATTCAGATTACACTGATATTGATGGTGATGGTCAGCTTGATATCATGTTTGACCCTTCAATTTCATATTATGGTCTTTTTGATCCGAAATTCTGTTACAAGTATCAGTCAGGAACCAGTAATCTGACCAATGTTCCAGATGCATCTACGCCAAATTCTTCTTACAGCAAATTCCCTGGATACTGGTATCCGGTAGCTATTGCAACTGACAGCAGTGCTGTCAGCCTTGACATGTGGGCAAATACGGATCGTCCGTCCAGAACTGCCAAAATATGTAGCGGAACTTGGAGCGGTAATTTTCTGAATTATGTGACCGCAAGCCGTATTGACGTTATCAGAAAGGTTCTGTATGGTGGTACCCGTGTGTACAGCTCAACCAAGGGTAGTAATCTTGCAAACGGTTCAGCAAAGACTACAAAGTACAATGGATCATCACTGTTGGCACACTCACGTGTAATACGTGATTCTCATTCATGGGGTAAGGTATTTTCTGATTTAATGTATGATCAGAAATTTAGGGTATCTCAGTTTACTGATTTGACTGATACCGGTAATGCAGAAGATGCCTGGTTTTTTGTGGTAGCATCTCCAGACAGTCCAAATGAAGCCAGCAACAATGATGGCAATGGTAATTCATACCGCTGGAGTACGTCATATCTTCGTTATGCAAAAGTGCATAATGCCGGTATGCCTGGCAGAGCTCCGTCATCACAGAATACAGACCCGGCATATATTTGGGACTGGGCAAGCCGTCAGACTTTCAATCAGGACTCAAATGATGCCATAGGCTCAAAAAATCAGAAGAAAATTGATAGATCAAAGAAGACTGAAGGTAGTACAACCAAGAACGAAAGTCTTTTCTCGAGTACTGTACAAACACGCGGCATAGCCGTTGTGGCATGTACCGAACAGTTCCATGATAATGATAACTGTTATAATTATGGCACCGAAGCTGAACCTATCTGGCAGCCTATAGGTCTGTTGCAGCAGTATGGGCAGGGTGATAAACCTCGTATGAAGTTTGGTCTTATCAGCGGTGGCTGGGAAAAGAATATCCAGACAGGTATTTTAAGAGCAAACATCGGTGATTTTAATTCTGAAATTCACTACGACAACACCAGCTCACACGTAGCCGGTGACTTTAATTTTGGTACGATTAAGTGTTCAGGCGTATCCAGCAATGGTGCCGGGGCAATTTGTGGTATCGTTGCTACTTTCGACCGTATGAACATATCTGCCAAGGAAAGTGGTTCAAATAACTTAGGATACCCTAACGGTGGCGGTGTCTACAACAAATGTTCTCGAAGTGTAGATGATACATTGGTTAAAATGTATAACCAGTCCGGTGGCAGATGTCATGACTGGGGTAATCCTGTAGGAAAGATGCTTTACCAGACTGCCAAGTATTTTAAAGGCGTTGACCTGGACGATCAGAAGTCTGATTTTGAAGAAGCTCAGTTGAAGATTGGTCACGTGACCCGTTCAGATCCGTATCCAAAAGGAAGTTCTACCTACTGTGCTAAGCCTGTGTCTCTTTTGATTGCTGATGAAAATATCAGTTTTGATAGTAATTATAATAACAGTACTCCATATTCCGGTGATACTTCAGCGATTCTTGGTGAGACCGCATCAGTTTCTAATGAATATGGTCTTGCTGAAGGCAGTTACTTCATGGGGCAGGTAAGTGGTAAAGATTCCGGTGCATATGAATTTATTCCATCCAGAAAGCATATTACCAATCTTAGTCAGGTAATAGGCCTTGCTCCTTCCGTTGCTTTCAGTTTTGGTAGTTACAATGTTGCCGGTGTTGCTTCTCTGTACAGTAAAAACAGGTTAAGAGAATCAGAAGGTCCGAACGGTAAAAAGGCCAATCTGTATCTTTCAACTTATGTAGTTGCAATGAAGCCTAATGTTCCGCAGATTAATATTCCTGTTACTACTAAATCAGGAAAACAGATAACTGTTGAATTACTTCCATTCGCAAAAACACCTTGCGATTATTGTAATGTAAGTAGCAATGATTCAACCAAGGAAATTTATCTTAAAAATATTTCCAAGGATGTTCGTTTAAGACAGTCAACAAATCAGGTTGCTGACTTCTATGTAGAAAGTCTCGGTGCAGATGAAGGTGTGTTCAGAGTTAGTTACGAAGACTTTGAATATGGCTCAGACTACGATATGGACTGGGTGGTAGGATATAAGTATAAGGTTATTCAAGGTAATAAAGGTACTTATGTCAGAGTTATGCTTTCTCACGAAGATGGTGACCCATATGCTCCTCAGCATGCTGGTTATGTAATAACCGGTGTTGAAAATGAAGGCGTATACATGGATTTGGGTAAACTGTCATCAAAGAGTACTGATAAGACAGGTTGTAATACCAACATGTATGAACTGGATACCGTTATAAATGACGTATCAATCGATTCATGTCGTTCCAGCTACTGGAAAATGATCACCGACAAGGATCATGGTCTTACACAGGTTGCAGAAAAGGGCAAGACTACCTTTACGGACAATATGTGTCTGTTCCCTTATTACGCTTATACTGAAACTTCATATAATTATGCGTTCTGGTCTCCGGATGTTATAGATAGCTACTATGATACCTATATTGCACCTCATGCAGCGATCTACTACGGTAACAGAAGAGCACTGTATGACGCTGGATACAAGCAGTATGCTATATTCAAGGATATGGCCAAAAACTATAATGCACGTTTACATGGTGATCGTCTTTCATCAATGGGTAAGCATGCAACAGCTAACAATTTAGGTGTTACCACCAGCCGTTTGTTCAAGGTTGATGAAAGCAAAGCCAATGGTGATACCGGTTGGTTAAAGAGTCCTCTTTGGTTTGCGGCAAAGTACGGTATTAATCCGGATAATAGTGCAGGTCGTAAAGATCCAAAGGTAGAACCTGATAACTACTATCTTGTTACAAATCCTGTTAAGATGCGTGACGGTATCGCGAAAATGCTTAATAAGATTGATCAGACATTTAAGTCTGGATCTAGCTTTGTTGCTGCAGATGCCATAGTGGGTACTGAAGGTTCTGTTTACGGTACATCTTATGATCCGTCAACCTGGTACGGTGCAGTGTCTAAACGTGGATACACTACGGATGATAAAGGAAACATCTCAATAAACGGTGACGTTGAATGGAATGCTGCCAAGACATTTGCTGCTACTTTACCTGATGACAGAGTTGTAATTACCCTGGATTCTGTTAACCATCAGTTGAAGAGATTCTATGCTACGGAAATTCCATATAACTATAATACATGGAACTCAGATAAAAGTGGTTACGCTACTGAATCTCAGGGGAGTGGTGCTGTCCAGTATTTAGGATATGATGTTGTCCGTCAGATTCTCAATGAAAATTCTTTAACTGATGAACAGGTAAACGATCCGGATTATCTTGCTTATGCTGATAAGCTGGTGCGTTGGGTTCTTGGTGATCACAAGTACGAAGGTTTAAATACCTCAGATAATTACTCAAAGAGACTGGCTAATAATGAAAACAAGCCTCTGAGATACCGTTCTGAAAGTATTACAGGAGAAAAAGATTTCAGATTCGTTCTGGCTGACGTTATTAACTCCGATGTAGTTGCCTTTACTGTGAATAACAGTAAGTATCTTGCAGTTGGTGCAAATGACGGTATGCTCCATATTCTCAACGAAGCCGATGGTAAGCCTATTGTATCTTATCTTCCTTCAGCAATGCTGCCTCATTTAGGAAAGCTTGTTAAGGAAACCTACAACACAGACCATCAGGCTTATGTTGACAGTACTCCAAAGGTATTGAAATCAGGCGGAAAGGTCTATCTGTATGGTACTTATGGTTTAGGTGTTAAAGGTGCTTATCTGTTGAATGTGTCAGCCATCGATTCTATTGCTAATTCAGGGGTTGATGCTAAGCTTTCTGCTTTGATGAGCGGTAGTGATAAGCTTCTTGTTTGGGAACTTAAGGAAGAACAGTCTCAGTATATTGGTAAGCAGCGTGTAGCTCCAGCCTATGTGAGAGTAAAAACATCTGAGGAATCTGACTCAGCGATTGAATATTTTATTTTTGCAAGTGGTTATGATGCTGCAAAACAAGGCTTAACTTTTGTAGATATATTCGGTCAGGGTGGTTCTTGCATAAGCGGTTCCCTCTCTGAATTTACTCCATGTATCATCGGTGAACGTGATGTTGCAGCCGAAGATCCTTGGGGATACGGAAGAACCAATGCTTTCGGACCGTTGCAACTTCAGACTTCATCATCAATAGATGAGGTTGGTTTGTTATACAACGGTATGTATTGGGGTGACCTGTTCGGTAACTTATGGAAGTTAGATCTGAAGAGCTTACAGCCTGATGATTACTATAATGTTGCTAACTGGGTTAATGCTGAACCAAGAGTTATCTTCAGAGCTACTGATTCAAACGGTGTAGCACAGCCAATCACAACAAAGGTGGCAATCGACTATCATCCAGGTGGTGGTGTCGGTCTGATCTTTGGTACTGGTGGTCTGTGGACAACAGCTGATCAGGGTACTGTATCACTTAAATACAATACTACCCAGACTATTTATGTGTTAAGGGATCTGAATACTTACGATCCTTCTGTTAACGCATCAAACAGAAATGACGGTGAACTGGTTCATAGATGTGCCAACCCATCAGACGTTCATAATTCCGGCAATGCAGAAGGCTGCTTAATAAAGTATAGCTACGCTGATGGCGGTATTAAGGTTGATCCGGCTGCAAAACCAAATGAAGATACTAAGCTTTATGGCTGGTATCTGGATTTGGCTGATGACAATTTGGGTTCTAGTTATGGTAGCGGTGCCCGTATTTATAGAGATCCTAAGATTATTAATTCATACAATGTAGCATTTGCTGTCAATGTACCTAGTGTTAGTGATACCTGTTCTGGTGGCGGTACTAGCTACATGTTGTATGGTGACTGGACTCTTACTGATATGGATACTGTTGTTGAAGTAACCGCTGTTAAGAATTATCTCACCAGTGAAATATCAGTATACTATAATGCAGATGGATCTATAGCTGTGAGAGCCGCTGGATCTGAAGCTGATGAGGATACCGAAAAATTTGCTGATGGTCCAAACCTGAAAGATCCGATAGTCGGTAATTCATCATGGATGAAACTCTACTAGTATTTTGTGTTAGCTAGTGCAAACCCCAAATTATATAAGTTTTTATGACATATTATTTGGGGAAATTAAAAAAAGCTCATTTCTCATTTCGTGGGGAATGAGCTTTTAATTTATGGCTCTTCACGGAATTGTTGGGAATCCGAGAGAGGACTGGTATCGAATTAGAGTAAAGAAATAGTCCTCATCTCTGTGAGCATGTGAAAATCGTATGCGTGTAAGCAAATAGGGTTATTTAAAATTGAAGCTCACTGTGCTACTACCACAGTGAGTTTTTGATATTGTAAAGGTTTAGTCCTTGGAAGCTGTTTCAGCCTTACGCAGGTCTTCCAGATT
>NZ_JNKD01000066.1:0-13644 GCF_000701925.1 Ruminobacter sp. RM87
AAGGTTTATTTCCCCGATCTTTCCTATGAGGAATATATTCGAAAAACAAAGGAGATGTGCAGAATTCTTAAGGAAGTGTGTGAAAAACAGGGCTAGAAAACTACCCAGGAGGCTGTTTTTCGTAACATAAAGATTTGACTTATGGGGCAATATGCTTTCTACCATCTAACTGAATAGTTCAAAAGATGAATTATTTGTAGCCGCAAAGCATATTATGGTATCTCAGGTTTTTTAGATATCTTAAAGTTGTAGTTTATTGTTGTGTGGTGTTTTGGTTTGAAATTGATGTTTTAGACCATTTACTAATTAAGGTAAAAAGTAGCTATTATGAGAAATTTAGGATGTATAGTATGGCATGATTAGTAGCCATAGGTTTGGAACATCTAGGCTGGGTTATGTGCACCATAGTAGCTGTCAGAATACATGGCTCATCAATAAATGCACATCTTAAGCCAGTTTGATAGAAATGGTGGAAAAATTCAGCAAAGGAGGTTGTTGAAGAAATATCAGGAAAAGAGGCTGAAGCAAAAGTCAGATAGGAAGCTGAAGATTACTAGTGCGAGATAAGTATATAAAATTACTTACTCAAAGGCCCCTGTGTAGTAAATACAAGGGATATTTACTTAAATTGGAGAATTTTAATTATGCATGAGATTCATAATTGTGATCGATATGTACCTGCCATCTGTGAACCAGTTCGCGAAACTGACCGTGTATTTGTTCTTCGTGACGGTATTATTTATGAATGGGACAATACTGTAACAGAAGTGACTGCTTCTGACAATCTTGAACATTTTTATGAAACAAATTTAATCATTAGTGAGAAAAAAATATCTCTTCTTGATGAAATTATTCAACAGGTAGCTGAGGGTGTTAAGTATCAGTCTAATGAAAACAGCCCGTATAAAACGGAAGCTTTCATAATGGATCGACTGTATAAAAATGCAAGGTTTGCTAAGATGCGTGTACCCGAAATAGATGATACATTGATTAACATGAATATGTTCTCAAAAATAGCGAGCGTGATTGTCGCATGTGCTAAGATAGAGAATGCCAGCGAAGAATTAATAACATTAATAGCCGAGGAATTCGCAAGCGTTCCCGAAAAGCATATCGATGATTTACAAGCAACTTTGTGGCTTGGACGTAAAAAACCAGAGATAATCAAGCTTGTTGTAGCGTTTTTAGCCGTAGAGAAGCATTGTGATGCATTGAAGAAAGAAGGCCACATCTGCTAAAAAGACATCGTAGATAAAGGAATTAGAAGTATAAGCCTGAAGCAAGTCTCCACGATGTTTTTCCGAATCTTTCGGTGGCTGTGTTACCGGACAATGGTGATGCCTATCATTACGGTTGTCCGGTCAGCATTAAAATACTCCGGTGTGTCAGATGTCGCAGACGGAGCAGTGACAGACTGCGGACCGTACGTAACAGCCCACAGTTCTCAGAATACGCCGGATTAGCGCTTGGTTGCAGCCTTCATTTCTGAAACGAATTTCTTCAGGGCTTCGTAGGTGGCGTCGATGTCGCCCAGATGTTCTGAAACAATCTTAACCAGAGCACTGCCGCTGATTGCACCGTCAGCACCGTCGGCAATAGTCTGCTTAACATGTTCAGGCTTGCTGATACCGAAGCCGAGGAGTGCAGGAGGAGCACCGTTTTCCTTCAGGAATTTAACGATATGGGAAATAGGCTTGCCTGCTTCCTTTTCCACCCCGGTAACACCTGCTCTGCTCAGCAGGTAGATGTAGCCGTGGCAGTTCTTTGCAATCTTGCTGAGAGTTTCGTCATCAGCGTTAGGCGGAGCCAGCATAACAAGATCAACACCGTTCTTCTTGGCCTCATCCTGCCATACAGGTTCCATTTCAATCATCTGAAGAGGAACGTCAGGAATCAGGACTGAATCAACACCGCTTTCGGCACAGAGCTTGAAGAAGGTATCAATGCCGGGAGCGAATACCAGATTCACGTACATCAGAAGACCGATAGGGGTATCAGGGTACTTGGCTCTGACCTTCTTGATTACTTCAAAACAGTTAACGGTATTGGCACCGCTGTTCAGGGCTCTGCGGTCTGACTGCTGAATGGTAGGACCGTCAGCACCCGGATCAGAGAAAGGAATACCGAGTTCAAGAGCATCGGCACCGCCGTCAATCAGGGCGCTTAATACCTTGAATGAATCTTCAACTGTCGGGTCACCGATAGTCATAAAAGGAACGAAAGCACCTTCGTTCTTAGCCTCTAAGCGGGCAAATAATTTTTCATAACGACTCATTAAAATTCTCCACGTTCCTTAAGAATGTTAGCTACAGTAAAGATATCCTTATCACCGCGACCGGACAGGTTAACCAGAATGGTCTGTTCCTTTTCCGGATTGGCTCTGGCTTCTTTAAGAGCCCATGCCAGTGCGTGAGAAGATTCAAGTGCCGGAATAATACCTTCGTGAAGTGATAATTCCTTGAAGGCGTTGAGAGCTTCTTCATCGGTAACTGAGTTGTATTCGGCACGGCCGATATCCTTGAGGTAGGCGTGTTCAGGACCTACTGAAGGGAAGTCCAGACCTGCAGAGATGGAGTGAGATTCGTGAATCTGACCGTACTTGTCCTGCATGTTGTATGAACGTGCGCCGAAGAAGATACCCTTTGCACCGTGACCTAACGGAGCACCGTGCTTGCCGGTTTCGATACCGTAGCCTGCAGGTTCCACGCCAACGAGACGTACGCCTTCTTCCTTAACAAAGTCGGTGAATACGCCGATTGCGTTTGAACCGCCGCCTACGGCAGCCACTACGATGTCAGGGAGCTTGTTGTTTTCAAATTCCTTGAACTGCTGCTTTGCTTCTTCACCGATAATCTTCTGGAAGTACTTAACGATTGAAGGGAAAGGATGCGGACCTGCGGCGGTACCGAGCATGTAGTGGGTGTTTTCGAAAGAACCAGACCAGTCGCGGAGTGCTTCGGTGCAGGCTTCCTTCAGAGTGGCAATACCGGTGGTTACAGGTACAACTTCAGCACCCATAAGTCTCATTCTGAATACGTTTGGTTCCTGACGCTTAACGTCAACAGCACCCATGTAAATGCGGCACTTAAGACCGAAAAGGGCGCATACGATGGAAGTTGCCACACCGTGCTGACCGGCACCGGTTTCGGCGATGATGCGGGTCTTGCCCATTCTCTTGGCAAGAAGAGCCTGACCGAGTACCTGGTTGGTCTTGTGAGCACCGCCGTGCATCAGATCTTCACGCTTTAAGTAGATCTTGGTCTTGGTGCCCTTGGTGATGTTTCTGCAGAGAGTCAGCGGAGTAGGACGGCCTGCATAGTTGTAGAGCAGGTCACTCAGCTCAGCCTTGAAAGTTGGATCGTCCTTGTACTGTACGAATGCTTTTTCAAGCTGTAAAAGAGCCGGTACAAGGATCTGGGGTACGTACATACCGCCATATTCACCGAAAAACGGATTTAAAAGAGTTTCTGTAGACATTTCTTTTTAATTTCCTTTATTTAACAATTTTTTTCGGCACGCTTTTTCATGAATGCGGAAGCGTGCCACTTTTCTATTCTTCTGGTCCCGTCTTAATAGCTGGTTACGGCTTTAAGCGCGGCTGCTATCTTTTCCGGATTCTTTATTCCCGGAGCGTCTTCCAGACCGCTGTTTAAATCGAGACCCACGGTTTCACTCATATCCCTTGCCGCTGCGGCATTTTCAGGATTGAGACCTCCCGCCACGATAATTCTGCTTCTGTCTCCGGTCACCAGGGACCAGTCGAAGGTCTGTCCCGTACCTCCGAATCCGGAAGCGTTTCCGGTATCCAGCAGAACACGGTCTATGCCGGAGTTTTCCAGGTACTCATTTACCAGTTCGGCAGGATATACATTGTTCTTTACCGGTACGGCCTTCCATATTTTCACGTTCAGTTTCTTTTCGCTGAGAATGGCGGCAAGCTCACTGATGTAGGCTCCGTCCTCACTGCCGTGAAGCTGAATTACGCTGATGCCGGTTAAAGCTGCTGTTTCAGCAGCCTTTTCCGCAGGGGTATTTACAAAAACTCCCACGAATTCCTGATTGCATCCGGCATTGACGGCTGCAATTATAAGACTTTTAGCCTTCTCAGGTGTTATATATCGTGGTGATTTTTCCGCAAAAATCAAACCGTTGTAGTAAATTCCCGCTTTATGGGAGCTTACGGCATCCTCGATTCTGGTGATACCGCAGATTTTATTTTCACCATATATGAGACGTCTGCACGCCTTATCTATGTCAGGTTCGGAGGTCAGACTGCTGCCTACGAGGAAGCCGTTCGCATAATGACGGAGATTAAGAACCTCGTCATGAGTGTAGATGCCGGATTCACTGATGATGACGCGGTCATCCGGAACCAGTGCAGACAGCTTTCTTACCTGATTGAGGTCCACGGTAAGTGTTCTCAGATTGCGGTTGTTGATGCCGACAATTCTGGCATTGAGCCTGATGGCTCTTTCAATCTCATCCTCATGGGATGCTTCGGTCAGAACTCCCATACCGAGGCTGTGTGCAAGATCGCGAAGCTCTGTATAGGCTTCATCGGTAAGCACGGACAGCATCAGCAGAATCGCATCGGCATTGTTGTGTCTTGCAAGATACACCTGATACGGATCGTAAATAAAATCCTTGCACAGTACCGGAATGTCCACGGCTCTGCTTACTTCGGCAATGTATTCGTACTTACCCTGGAAAAACGGTTCATCAGCCAGTACGGAAATGGCGCTGGCATATCTGCGGTATACGGAGGCTATTTCCACCGGATTGAATTCAGGTCTGATAAGCCCCTTTGACGGAGAGGCTTTTTTGCATTCCAGAATAAATACGGTTCTGTCACGGGTAAGAGCGTCATAGAAGCTTCTTTCAGATTTCTTCAGGGAACCTGCAAAGCTCTCCAGCGGCAGTTCCTGCTGCTTGCGTTCAAGCCATGAAACCTTGGCGTTGAGAATCGTGGACAGAACGTTTCCGTCTATTGATGCTGCATTGATGCGCGGATTTGCCTTAAGCTCCGCGCACAGAGCCTGTCCTTTGGTTCTTGGTTCTGCCATTCTTAATCTTCCTTAGTTGAGGCGATAACTTCGTTCAGGGTTCTTATTGCCTGACCGCTCTTGAGTGCATTCAGAGCCATTGTCACGCCTTCTTTGAGGGAAGCAGCCTTTCTGCCGAGGTAAAGCAGGGCGGCGGTGTTGATGGCTACGGCCGCATTCTGAGCCGGAGTACCGTTACCGCTCAGAATCTGCAGGGTGATGTCTCTGTTTTCTTCAGGTTCACCGCCGCGGATTTCGGTAATTGAGTATCTTTCAAGACCGAGTGCTTCAGGGGTTACGGTAGCGTATTCGATGGAGCCGTTTTCCTTAAGTTCGGCGTAGTAGGTTTCGTCATGAACGGCAAATTCATCGAGACCTGAACCGTAAGCCACAATGGCTCTCTTTACGCCGTTGGCCTTAAGAACCCGGGCCATGATTTCCACCAGGTCGCGGCAGTATACACCGATAACCTGATATTCAGCGTGAGCAGGGTTGGTTAAAGGTCCGAGAATGTTGAATATGGTACGGGTTCCCAGTGTCTTGCGGATAGGAGCGGCGTATTTCATTCCTACGTGGTATACAGGAGCAAAACAGAAGGTGAAGTTGTGTTCCTTAAGTGTTCTGAAGGCTGTTGCAGGAGACATTCTGATATTTACGCCTAAAGCGTCGAGCAGGTCTGAAGCCCCGGTCTTTGATGAAACACCGCGGTTGCCGTGCTTGGCAATGTGAAGACCTAAAGAAGCTGACAGAATGGCACTCATGGTGGAAATGTTGATGGTGTGCTGACCGTCACCGCCGGTACCTACGATTTCACCGACTTCAAAATCACGATTGAGTTCGAACGGAGTGGCTGCACCGATCATTGCTGCGGCCGCACCGGCGATTTCATTAATGGTTTCACCCTTAAGCTTGAGAGCGGTAAGAATTGAACCGAGCATAACCGGATCCGTCTTGCCGGTGAAGATGTCGGTAAACAGAGAGTATGCTTCTTCCTTGGTTAGATCCTTCTTGTTGTAGAGCTTTTCGATAGGATTCTTTTCGCATACGGTCTGGTTTACTTCCATGTATTCAAGACTCTGAATGAGAAGCTGCGGACCGTCGGCGGTCATTACTGATTCCGGATGGAACTGGAAACCGAGAACGTTGTTGTGACGATCAAATACTGCCATTACCATGCCGTTGTAGTCGGCAATAACTTCGAGAGATTTAGGTACGGAAGTGGCCACAAGTGAGTGATAACGTGCTACAGGCATAGGGTTAGGCAGCTTCTTGAACATGTCTTCACCGCTGTGAGTGATGTAGGAGGTCTTGCCGTGAACGATTTCGCCTGCAGGTCCTACGGTACCGCCGTAGTACTGACAGATTGCCTGATGACCGAGACAGATGCCGATGATAGGAAATCTTCCCTTGGCCTTGCCGATAAGTTCAAGCATGCAGCCGGCTTCGGAAGGATTGCCCGGTCCCGGAGAAAGAACCAGGATAGGAGTGCCTTCACATGCTGACATCTTTTCGATGATGGTGTCAGCGCTGATTGAGTTGCGGTATACGCTTACGGCGTAACCGATGCTGCGGAACTGGTCGACCAGGTTATAGGTGAAAGAGTCAAAGTTGTCCAGTAAAAATATCTGCTTCATTTATCAGAGCTCCTGTAAGTTGGTACCATGTGAAAGGGCAATGGCGTTGAGAACGGCTGCCGCCTTCTTTCTTGTTTCGTCTGCTTCGGCCATAGGCTGAGAGTCGTAAACGACACCGCAGCCTGCCTGTACGAAGGCCTTGCCGTCCTTCACGAATGCAGAGCGGATAACAATACAGGTATCCATACTGCCGTCACCGCTTAAGAAACCGATGGCGCCGCCGTAGCTGCCGCGTCTGGTCTTTTCGGTCTGACGGATAAGTTCTGATGCCTTAATCTTTGGAGCTCCGGTGAGAGTTCCCATGTTCATGCATGCCTGATATGCATGAAGAGCGTCAAGTTCCTGTCTGAGTGTGCCGATTACACGGGATACGAGATGCATTACGTGACTGTAACGGTCAACATTCAGAAGATCCTTTACGTATCTGGTGCCTGGTTCACTGATTCTGGCGATATCGTTTCTTGCCAGATCCACCAGCATCAGATGTTCTGCGTTTTCCTTCTTGTCCTGACGTAATTCAAGTTCAAGACGGCTGTCCTTGTCGAGGTCAATGGTACCGTCCTTTTTACGGGCACGGCCGCGGGTACCTGCTATAGGGTACATTTCAACCTGACGGTTGGAGCTGGTGTATTTTACTGAGCTTTCAGGTGAGGCACCGAAAATGATGAAGTCCTCGTCCTGCATGTAGAACATGTAAGGGGAAGGATTGGTGTGCTTGAGCTTGTGATAGGCGTTGATTGGAGACGGGCATGGAAGCATGAAGCTTCTTGACGGAACAACCTGGAATATATCGCCCCTGAAGATATTCTTTTTAAGCTGTTCAACAATATGACAGAAATCCTCGTCGCTGATGTCGGTTTCAACTCTGCTGCCCTTGATGGAGATTTCTGCGGGACGTTCAGGTTCCTGATAGGCGTCAAGCTTCTTTTTGATTGAGTACACTCTTTCTTTTATGTTTTCAGCTTCATCACTGCTGAAGATAACGCCGTGAATTACGGAGTTGTGCTTGAGATGGTTAATGGAAACCACGGTATCAAGGAGATAGAAGCAGTAGTCAGGACAGGTGTTTACGCCTTCGCTTACTTCAGGAAGCTTTTCCACGGAAGCGATGAGATCGTATCCGAAAATACCAGCCAGAAGGAAGTCGTTAGGATCACTGATTTCAGGAGAAAGTCTGAGAATCTGTCTGAGAGTGTCAATGACGGTGAGTGATTTAAGACGTGAGTCTTCATCAAGGCTTCTGTCAACTTCAGGGTAGGTAATAACCAGAGAGTCAGCCTTTTCTTCAAGTCTGACTTCAGCAGGCAGAGCCTTCTTTAAGAGTTCTGCAGCTGCACGGCCGTTGCCGTTTAAAATCTGTACTGTTACCTGCAGACCGCGGCAGCTGATTCTTAATGCAGAATTCACGCCGAGAAGAGACTGGGTACCCGCCTTGGTATGAATTTCCATGGATTCCAGCAGAATGTTGTTTCTGGAGCCATTGGTCAATTCGTAGAAGAGTGCCAGCGGATCACTGATATGACCGCTTTCTTCTTTTATCAAATCAATCGTCATAATCTAACGTTCCTTTTGTTACTGTATCTTTAAACTAAAACCTAAAAGAAAGGCCCGCAGTTCTGCGGGCCTTTCAAGAATCTTGCTATGTTATTTAAGCATGTGCAATTCCACCCGCGTCTTATCGAGTGTGCCACCAAGAGAATGCATTAAATAACTTTGAAAAAAACATTTTTTAATCCTGAAAAAGATTTATCAACTGCTGTAATTCTACAAACTTTAAAAAACGATATCAAGAGAATTTTAAAATAATTTGATACAGATCATTGTGTATTCATATCAGTCGACAGTGTTTTATCTTCAAGTGCCTGAAAATGGCTGTTTTATAGGCATTTTGCTTAAAAAACATGCATTTGCCTGCCTGCTGTTCCGGGCCGTTAATCCGACAGATGCCGTTTTCTGAAAAACATGTACTTCGGTGAGTCCGCGGTACTTATATTTTTACGCCGTTACAGTTATAATTTCATTAGAATACATATAAGCGAAAAGGCTGGGACGGCTATGGCTAAAACTAACATGAACATGCTCAGCGGTTCATTATGGGACAAGATATTTATTTTTGCGATACCTCTGGCGATAACCGGAGTTATTCAGCAGATATTCAATGCGACTGACGTTGCCATTGTCGGACATTATGTGGGCAAGCATGCCATGGCGGCCGTAGGCTGCAATACGCCCGTTGTAGCCCTGATGGTGAATCTCTTTATCGGCATAGCCCTGGGTATCAATGTCGTTAGTGCCGGATTCATAGGATTGAATGACAGGGAAAAAATCAGCAGAACCGTTCACACCGGCTATGCCGTGGTGCTAGTTCTGAGTGCTTTTATTTCAGCCGTCGCCATTCTGTGTTCTTCGTACATCATGGGGCTTCTCAATGTGCCTCCTGAACTGATGGATCAGGCTTCCCTGTACTTTAAAATCATCATGGCGGGGCTGCCTCTGACTGCCGTATACAACTGCGGGGCCGCGGTTTTTGCAAGTCACGGTGACACCAGAACTCCTCTTCTGTGTCTTACCGTTGCAGGCATCATTAACGTGGTGCTCAATATATTTTTCATAACATGCCTCAACATGAAGGTGGAGGGGGTTGCCCTTGCGACTGTAGCTGCCAGTGCGGTGAGTGCGCTGATGCTTATTTTTTTCCTGAGAAAGAACGAGACCTTCAGTTTCAGTCTGAGACAGTTTACACCTGACAGAGCCATCATGAACAGGATCCTTAAGATAGGACTGCCTGCATCTCTTCAGGGAATGGTGTTTTCGCTGTCCAACACCTGCATTCAGTCTGCGATAAACAGTCTGGGGGCAGATGTGATGGCCGCTTCGGCAGCTGCCTTCAACATGGAAATTCTGGTGTATTTCCTGCTGAACTCTTTCGGACAGGCCGCTACAACCTTTATAGGACAGAATTACGCCGTCGGCAATATAAAAAGATGTTTTGAGATTACCAGGGTCTGTTTGTGGCAGAACATGATTCTTACCCTTCTTCTCTCGGGATTCCTTCTGTATTTCGCCCGTACGTTCCTGCTTCTTTTTACTGATGATCCTGATGTTATTGAGATTGGCAGACTCCGTCTCATGTTTATTCTGCTTCCTGAAGGCATAAATGTTTTTCTTGAAGTGATGTCCGGAGCCATGAGAGGGTACGGCAGGTCTCTTACTCCGGCCATGATGGCTCTGGCGGGAATATGCGGTATCCGCATCATATGGGTTTATACCGTCTTTTCACGCAGTCCGGATTTTGCGGTACTGATGACCTGTTATCCGGTAAGCTGGTTCTTTACCACTCTGGCTATTATCATAGCCTATATAAGATTCAAAAACAGGCATCTGATTCCGCTCACAGTGAAACAGCATGGATAGGAACCGCCATACTTATTCGATGCAAAAAATCCTCGGACATCTGTCCGAGGATAATTCAGAAGAAATTCTGCAGTTATAAGAAGCTGCAGGTTAGTATGAGATTATGCAACTGACTGATCTTCAGGAGAAATTTCATCGTCGTTTTCAGCTTCGCTGTCTTCAGTCTCCATGGCGATTTCTTCATTCCGGAGATCGGCGGTTCCGCCAAAGCCCAGTGCATTAAACTGCTTTGTAATCAGAGCCTTGTTAACGATGCTTATGTTGCTGATGAGCTTTCCGAGTTTGTTATCCAGAAGTTTTGAGATCTGTAATCTGGCAACGTCATCCAGATGTCCTGTCAGCCAGTAATAGTCAATTTTCTTGAGCAGTATGTCGTAGCGCACAATTAAATTGATGAACCTGGATACTGCAGGACAGTTTACCATCAGTTTGAACTCTTTTTCTGAAGATGATTTTACGCAAAGATAACTGTCAGACGGCAGCTGTTTTTCCTTATATTTGTCGGCGTACTCATTTTCAATCTCAGAATAGTAATTTTCAACTTCCAGCCAGGTATCATTGATGAATTTCTGCATTGACTGCTTTATGGAATCTTCTATTTTTAAGGTCGGAAGCGGCATCTGAGTGGCAACGAAATAAAGAACCTTTCTTATATGTGAGAAACTTCTTGTCATCATTATCTGCGGTTTTTCAAGACTTAATGTGATATTACGTTCAATTTGAGAAGTAGCGTATGCTTCTGTTTTTTCTTTTTGATATGTCATTTTTTATTTTCTCTTTTCTAAATAATCTTTGTGAAGTTATTTCCGTATAAATACCGTTTTTCCGGAGATTTCGGAAAATTCTTCAGTTTTTGTAGTGCCATTGATTGTTTAATAGTGTTATATATGATATAACAAAACCGATATTATGTTAATAAAATGCTAACATACGTTGCTTATATACTGATTGTGTTCTTGTTAATGTTGTATTGTAATGTGAAAATGTTGCATGTGTAAATAAAAATGATAATGCGTGCGGATTGTTTTTACGTAAGATCACCGAAAAATTCCGTAACGGCCTTAAGCCTTAGGTCATGAGAACATGAGAAAAATCACTGTAAAGTAAAACTGCATAGGTGATAAAATGATGCTGCAGTGATGGATTAAGTCCATTTCATCATTAAGGATAAATAACGATTGTTGTCATGATTTTTTGGAACTGTCGTCTCTTTTAAAAGTGAGAGGCGGAAAAACAGAAGTCATGTAAGTTGAGGAATATATGAGCAAAGTTCTGGTATCAGGTCTGCTGAATTACGAAACCACCGCACGTATCCGCGGATTTCCGGTTGAGTACTATCCGATAGATTATGATTTCTTCGGTGTAAACAGTTCTCTTTCCGGAGTGGCTTTCAACATAGCCAAAGCCATGACGGTTCTGGGAAATGACGTCAGCCTGGCGTCACTTGTCGGAAATGATTTGGTTGCCGACATGTTTTACGCCGAGCTGAAACGGCTGGGTATTGAAACAGGTCACGTGGTACGGAAACTCAAAGATACGCCGGCTTCCGTCGTACTTTATGATGAATCCGGCAGAAGACAGATATACTGCGACCTCAAGGATATTCAGGAAACCGCTTATGACTTTTCCGGTAATATGCTGGATGATGCTGATGCGGTTGTCGCCTGCAACATCAATTTCAGCCGTCCGCTGCTGGATATGGCCAAAAAAAGGAATAAACTCATAGCTACCGATGTTCACGTCCTGTCAAATCCGGACGATGACTATAACAGGGATTTCATGCGTTATGCGGATATACTGTTTCTGAGTGATGAAGGAATATCCTGGGATAAGAAGGATTTTCTCAGAGCTTTAGGTGATCGCTACCATAATCAGGTCATTGTTCTGGGAATGGGGGCGAAAGGTGCCATGCTGTATATGCCGCACCAGAACGTTATCGTTGAACAGCCAGCCTGTCACGTGGATAACGTAAAAAATACTGTCGGAGCCGGAGACGCGCTCTTTTCAGCTTATCTTCACTATCATCTCAGTGGCCTTACTCCCGTTGAGGCGTTAAGAAGAGCTCAGATGTTCGCCTCTCTGAAAGTCAGAAGCCACGGAGCCGCCGACGGTTTCGTGACACCTGATGAAATCGAAAAAAACATTCATTAACATTGTCTGTGTCAGCGCAAATGTAAGAGCAAAAACACGTTAGGTTTATATTGGAGAAAACAGTGAAATACGTTAGCAGGTATTTGTCTCTGATTGTGGTTCTGGTAACCATATTTGCATATTTTGTCGATAACAGTTTTACTTCCTGGGTCGGCAATCCCGAATTCTTCAACGGCTGGATAAATATTACGAATCTGCTGATTGTGGTTATGTGCGGTATGGGAATGACCATGAAATTCAGCGATTTCCGGGTACTGGTCTATCATCCGAAGAACGTGATTTTCGGTGAAATGGCTCAGTTTCTCATCATGCCTCTTGCCGGTTTCCTTCTGTGCATGCTTTTCAGACTGCCTCCTGAACTTGCGGTAGGTGTTATTCTTGTCGGGTGCTGTCCCGGCGGTACTGCCTCAAACGTAATGACCTTTATGGCAAAAGGCAATGTTGCTCTTTCAGTGGGAATGACTGCCGTATCGACTCTTCTTGCTCCGTTTGTCACTCCTCTTCTGACAGCTCTTTATATAGCTCTGTACACCAGCTCGGTCGAACATGCGGTAATTAATGTTGATGCCGTCAAAATGTTTCTTGATATCGTGAAGATAGTGATTATTCCTGTCTTTGCCGGCTGTCTTTTCAATTACTTTTTCAGCGGTTTTACCAGAAGGATAGTGAATTATCTGCCTCTCGTTTCCTGCCTGGCCATCTGCATGATTGTCGGAGTGGTAATTGATGCCAACAGTGCAAAGCTGTTTGAAAACGGACTGACCATTGTAGCGGTGGTGGTACTGCATAATATCATCGGGTATGCCATGGGTTTTCTCATCTGCAGAATGTTTCGTATCGGCATGGCGGAACGCAATGCCATTGCCATTGAGGTCGGAATGCAGAATTCCGGTATGGCGACCACTCTTGCAGGTACCTGTTTTTCAGGTCTTGCACTTGCAACCGTTCCAGGTGCCATATTCAGTGCATGGCACAATATATCAGGGGCTGTGGTTGCAGGCATAATGGCCCGTTTTTCGGAAAAAGACGAAAATCTAGGCAGGATTCAGTATAACGGTTAACCTGTCTTTTCTGAACCCCTAACTCCGCAGATCATAGTTTCTAATTTTTGATGTGCTTCTTAGGGTAAGGTATGCCAAATAAGTCGAAGAGATCTCTGGTTTTTTTAGGGATCTCTTTTGTTATGTAAGAACCTATTCCCGGGGCTTTGGTAGCCTGAAGCTTTTTAAGCTGTATCATTGCCTTTTCCAATGATTCTCCAGGGAGTACTTTTCCCTCGGCTTTATGTCCTGCAGCGGTGACGCACATCATCATCCTCAATGTCTGAGCCAGAAGGTGAATGAATATTTTTCCCTTATATGTTGAACCTGTTGCGTAGAGGCGTTCACCTCCGTTCAAAACCT
>NZ_JNKD01000067.1:0-13647 GCF_000701925.1 Ruminobacter sp. RM87
CAGTACCAAATGTTCGAGTATCATTCCATGCTCAGAGAAAGAGGTATCATTCAGTCGATGTCTCGCAAGGGTAACTGCTATGACAATAGCATTATGGAAAATTTCTTTGGAAAGATGAAAAACGAGATGTTTTATGGACATGAATATGAGTTTAACACTCTAGACGAACTTAAAGATGCGATGGAGAAATATATCCATTATTACAACAATGATAGAATACAGAAAAAATTAAAAGGCCGAACTCCTTGTGAAGTAAGAAATTCAGCCTTAGAATAAGCATAAGTTTTATTTGTTCAACTTATGGGGGGCACTCCAAAAAGACCTGGGGTTTTCTTAAGGCAACCAGTGCTTTCGCTGTAAAGGCTGTTGCTCATGTCGGTCTCAATGCAGTCGGTGCTGACGGGGATAAGCTTATTGATGGTTTGGTAGACTCGATTAAAGGCGAAAAGAATGATGAGCTCACTCTTAAAGAGGTTCGTCCAAAGGAATTCAGAGATGCCTTTGCCAAGGTAATTACAGAATGCCTGGATCAGGATCGGAAAAACGGAGATACCAACAAAAAAGGCTTCATGTTTTTCATTGATGACCTGGATCGTATTCCGCCGGAAAATGCTGTACATATTCTGGAACTCCTTAAAAATCTGTTTGAAGTAGAAAACTGTATTTTTGTGCTGGCCATTGACTATGAGGTTGTAGTTAAAGGTCTTAAGGCAAAGTTCGGTGCAGAGAACCAGATGGATGAAAGAGCCTACCGCTCATTCTTCGATAAGATTATCCAGATGCCGTTCTCCATGCCTATCGGTGCTTATGATATTGCTGGTTTTGTAGAGAGTTCTGTCGATAATATCGGAGTATTTTCTCATGATGAACTGAATCAGTTACTCTCTGTTGATGGGGAAAAAGAAAAAACCTCCGAGGTACTGGCTGATATGGTTCTTCTTTCCACCGGAACCAATCCCCGTTCTATAAAACGCCTTTTAAACAGCCTTTCACTGATTGATATTATGCAAAAGATAAAAATCAGAAAAGAAAGGGAGTGTGGCAGAAAAATCAGTGACATGTCCGTAGAAGACAAGACCATGAATTTCGGACTGGTATGTATTCAGGTGGCATATCCGGATATATACGATCTACTGATACAGGAATCAAATTTTCTTGAATGGGATGACTGTTCAGCGAGAGACTTTAGATTGAAGGCCCTGAGCCCGGAAAAAGCTGAATATTTAAGTACGCTTGAAGAATTTGATGAAAAGTGGGAGCAGGTTCTCTACAGAGCATGTCAGAAGAGTATATATCTGTCTAACAGGGTGCTTAATATTTCCCGACTGCTTAATAAGATTCGTTTCCTCTGTCCGGATCCGGAGCAGTTCCCGGCAAAAATCGTTGAGCTGCTGGGCATGTCAGCGGTAACTACGGTTTCTTCAGTTGATTCTGTGACAGTTGAGGCTAATAAAAACAAGAACTATTCAAGATCTAATGATGTTGAAGATTTCTTCAGCAAGGTAAAATGCAGTAATCCTGACCTTATTAAACGTCTGAGATGGATAATCGGTATGATTACTGAAATTTTCGGAAATACTGTAAAGCCTGCGGTTTCAACTTCTCAGCTGGCATTCTGGTTTACCAATTCTCTTACTAGAAGCAGAAGATTCCTGGCAATATGGTATATACCTGCTACTAAAGAAGATCCTAATGAGTATATCGAAATCTCGCCATGTGGTGCAGGCTCCACCGTCTGGCCGTTTGGGGATTCGAGGAAAGGTTTTGTCTCAAAGATTCCGGATTGGTACAAAGGCATTAATTTCCGTATTAAATGGGCTCCTGGCTCTGATAAGGAGGAAATCCTCGGTTTTCATCCGTATGAATATGTCAGCAGAAAGATTTGTACAGAGGAACTGTGGAATCTGATATCTGACAGATATACTCCGGACAAGCTTTGCGATTCCTACAATGAACTGTTTATGTTTATTACTGAATGCTTCTTTAAGTACGGATCCAGGGTTCCGCTTCCAAAACCTTTTACCGGTATTACTGAGAATTAGCAGATAAGCATTAATTTAATAACTCAAGTGGAAAGCCTGGGTTATTAACCCTAAATTCCCAGGGGTAATTTGTAACTACATTAATCGCTACGCTTCATCATCGGATAAAGTCTTTGGCAATGAATTATGAGCTTGCAATTTATCCCCTTGTTTATCGAAATAATTCGGATACTCAATTTTAAATTTGTCGTATAAAATTGTGGCTGAACTCTGAGCTTCACTGGTAATGATTCTAGTGGAATATACCGTGCAACAGTTCTTTTTTTAGTTTGAAAAGTTAATGCTGAACGGAGGTTGTTCTGAACAGAATTCCATCAAACATGGTATCAATTATAAAATGCGGTACAAAAGAACATCTCCGTCAAAACTCTAAGTATATTTATCCACGATATGTTTCCGTATCTTAAACGGAATAAACACATATAAAAGATGTATATAATGTGTTCAATAAGAAATTAAGTAGTAATTTTTAGATATGGAACAGATTATGTAATTATGCTCAATTGGTAAAATATGAGTAGGGCTTTTAAAGGCTTTCATTAACCTTTACCGCTCTGAATAATACTAAGAGGATAATATGGACGAAGATAAACAGCCAAAGGATGCAATGGACTACCTGGCAATGCTTGTCAGAACACAGGGACTGCTTTTCTCATATGTTGCAAGGGAATATCCGCAGATGGATACCGCTGATTTCATTCATTTTTACATGGAATCAAAAACAAGAAGAGTTATCGATGAGAATGAGGTCGGTTCGCATACGCTTGAACTTAAGGATCTTCTTGAATACATAGACAAAAATGAAGTTTATGAGTTTAAAAAAGGTAAAACCATAGAACCGGAGATTGCTGAATGGATTGGTGAGTTCTATGCGTATTATCAGTTATGCGTGAACGTTCCGAGCAGAGAAATGATCAAGAAGATACCTGTAAGTTATCTGGTAAGCATATATCCGCGATTTGCCAATTTCGATCTTGAATTTGTGATGCAGCATATCTCAAAGACTGTTACTCACGATAAGAAGTAAGAGGTGTTACAGTGGAAAACAATGGGGGAAAATAAGCGCATGCAAACTTAAATGTTTGTATATATATATATATATATATATGATCGCATAATATCCATTATGTTAATAAAAGGGGGATCCAAATATCCCTTAAGACCATATTATGTCAGTGTCTTTCCTTACCATCTGTCTTTAGTGCCAGGCTTTCCGGTATGAGGATTAACGTTTCCTTTAACGCTCCAGTTATTGTTGTGATATCCGTCTTTACCTGAGCGATAATGCGACTGTACATATGTTCCATTACTTCTGGTGTAACCTTTTACATGTGTATCAGCATATACCTGGGAACATATTGTTAAAGTTACCATTGACGTCAGCAGCAGTAGAAATCTGTTCATTGATAAAATCATATCCTAATCAACTAAGCAATAAATCAAAACCTTCATGCAGTATTCGTTAAATAATAATGCAAAAACAGAAGTTGGAAAACATCTATGAACACTAAAGCAGTATTTTACTTCCCGAGCACCCTATTAGAATTTCGTGAATGCTCAATGGTATACGTCCGCCTGCCGCGTTGATTCAATGATTCCGTTATTTTTGGTCTGTATGAGTGTTCTCATTAAACTCAATAAGTTCAACATCACTGTCATCCGAGCTTCTGTAGAAAGCATAATACCTGGTTTTTCCGCTGTTGTCTTTGAAGGAAATGCCGTAAACCGGAGTGTTTCCTTTCATTGTCATTTTAATAAGCAGAGGTTTGTTCTTATACAGTTTTTTGGTCGTATATACAGGTTTGTGTTCAAAGATGTAGTTTCCTTCAGAATCTGTATCTGTCAGTTCCAGTGACAGTACCGCAAAATCAGTTACATAATCCGTTGAAGATGAAATAAGAACACTTGTTTTAGGACCGTTGTGATCAGCAGTGAATACTGAGTATTTTGAGTAATTGGTTCCCAGTTCGGATGAGGACTCAAGCTTAACGGCCAAATCTTTTTTATTATTCTGTGAATGATGAATTACGTGAAGTTCACCGCCATATTGAGCAAAATTCTTGAGGTCGTTTATATAAGCAGTTCTTACTTTGAAATTCTCATAAAAACCGTTAAATACATCCTCATTGATATTAAGTTCCTCTGACGTGCTGGCATTCTTCAGACCATTGGTATTATGGTAATATCTGATTTTGCCGTTATCTTTGTCCACTTCGTTGAAGAAAAAATCAGAGGCCTTGATAATGGGAACACCGAAGTCAACAAATTCAAATTCTCCGAAAGAAAATGTATCAGGAGATTCGGAAGTGTATTTAAAGAATCTGGTATTGTCGATAAAACAGAACAGCTCCCCTATCGGACTTTCATACAGTTTTCTCGGAGATTTGTTATGTATTGTATAGAGTGCGTAGATTGCCTGGCAGTTCTTTGTTTCATCCTTAAAGGTTTCGGCGATAATCAGTTCAGGAATACAGTCACCGTTAAGATCCGTTATGGAGTATCCGAAATTGTTCAAAGCCTCGGATTTCGACATGAACTCAATTGCATCAGCAAGTCCCCTTTCTCCGTCCTTAACTCTGTGCTTATCGGGACCGTAGGCAACCAGATCGTAAAAACTGTCTACAATTCTCGCATAATCGGATTCCTGGCCGTACTTCATGTAATCTTTGGCTTCGCATTTGTCGTCAGCTACGGCAGTGTGACTTCCGAGAAGCATTAGAGCTGTAAGGAGAGAAATTTTAAATAATTTCATAGGCATACCTTCATCTGAGCACTCATCGTGAGGAACAGATACAACACATTGTTGATTATAATTATACATTACATGCTCATATTACAATGTGATGTCAGATGCTAATCAGTCATTTTGAAGAATGTTTCATTTATATTTTGGCAAAAAAAATTCATGTTTTGTGTTTTTGCACCATACGGTTAACGAATTCAGTAATAAAGATCTGATAAAATACATCTATTGAGCGGTATCTGTATTTTCCCGGTGGTTTCTGATGAGTCATTACGGCAGCGCCTATGCACTTCTGCATTATAAAGAGTTAAATGATTATACTTATATCAAGTATACAATTGTTACTCTCATTATTATTATGGTTGTTATCCGTATAATTCGTTTTATCAGATGGATTCATGGTAAATTCAAAGGAAACAGACCTTCAGGTCATCTACTGTCATCCCGTTATATTGCCAATGAAAACAATGTTTTTGTTTCCGGCGAAGATGTCATGGTTACAGACCCGTCTGCTCTGATTATCATGGCCGGGAAGAATAATGCTGATGCTGTTATCAGCTCTCTGCGCCGGGATCTTGGACTCTCCAGGGTATTTGTAACCACTGCCGTACTCAAGGAACTTGAAAGATATGATGCTTCACAAAAGAGCAAAGTCATTGATGACTCTGCCGTAAAACAGCAGCCTGCCGTTCTGGCTGAAGTTCAGAAACTTGTAAAAACAGAAGAGATTACGGTAGTTCACGACACTGTAAACGGATATTACGCAGCTCCGACAATAATTGCTCTGGCACTGGAATTGCAGAAGCTGGATAACCATGTTACAGTTCTTGCAGGCGACGGACGTCTGCTCCTTGATATTATGAATGCGGACGGATGCAGACATAACAGAATCCGAATGATTAAAACTCTTTATTACTGCGCTGACGGTGAAATAAAACCGGTTGACCGCAACACCCTGACAGGAACAGTTCCAAGGTAAATAAAAGTTACTGGTTAATGATTATAGTTAAAGGAGAAACAGAAAATGGGCAGACTAATTACAGTTTCAGAACCCCTTCCGGCCGAGATGCTTTCAAAATTGAAGAAAGATGCGCACGAACTCGGTTTCGATGTTCTGTATGAAACGGATAAGAAAAAAGCCGAGGAGCATCTTGCCGAGACTGAAATTTTTTTTGGTATTCTTAATCCGAAGTCCCCTATTCCTCAGAATCTGAAATGGCTTTGTCTTCCTTTAGCCGGTGTGAATGACTACAGTTCAAGAACCGAGTTTTTAAATGGTTCATGCATGCTTTCCTGTTCTTCTGGTGCATATGGCGTAACCATAGCAGAACACCTGGTCATGCTTACACTCATGCTTTTAAGGAGAATGCCTGAATATATCGAAGACAAAAAGGAACGCATATGGAGAAATGACCGTGAGCTTAATTCCATTTACGGAAGCCGTGTGACTGTTCTGGGTACGGGAGATATCGGAAGAAACTATGCCCAGAGGATTAAACCTTTCATGCCTGAATCAGTAACTGGAGTTTCCCGCTCCGGAAAATCAGAATGTGATGCATTCACATCCATTCATAAAGTAAGTGAACTTGATAGCATCCTTCCTGAAACCGACATTCTTGTTATGAGTCTTCCGGAGACACCTGATACCATTCATATACTTAATGGTGAAAGAATTGCACTTCTTCCGAAAAATGCGATCATCATAAATGTAGGTCGCGGAAGCAGTATTGATCAGCCGGCTCTGGCTAATGCTCTCAAAGAACATGTCATTTGCGGTGCTGCACTTGATGTTCTTGAAAAGGAACCTTTACCTGAATCAGATCCATTAAATGAAGCTCCGAATCTGATTATTACCCCGCATATGGCAGGACAGCGTACTTTAAGACGTACTGTTGAAATAATGTTTGATAAGTTTCTGACTGATCTTCACCGTTATGCCGCCAATCAGCTACCTGAGAATCTTGTAAACCTCAACAGAGGCTACTGATATATTGGAAAAAGAGAACTTATATACCGTAGGAATGCCGATAAACCGCAGTTTTACGGTACTTCTGAAAGCCCTTGGTTGCACGAAACACCACGATATATAGTGGTACGAATGTTTAAAAAAGGTTCCGATAATCTCCATCATGAGAGGATCGGAGGTGGTGATCCTGTTTGTATCGCAGATCTCCTAACCGGGAGCCTTTTTTGATTTTCGGAGTTTCAAAATGAACGACAGCCCCCTCAGGCTTTCAGCCGATACGTCTCCCGACGTATTAGCCCAGCAGAATTGCTGAAGAGATGACGACCATGAAAGCCCGCAAGGTTCTGCTTAAAAACCTCACAGGCAATTCTGCATTCCGCTACGATAAGTAAAGCGGTTCTAATGGTGCTCTGCTACTTAATGCGGAGCACTTTCACTGCCTCGGTGCGGATCAGTTTACCGTCAAGAAGCTCATAGGCTAGATAGCCAATCTGCCCATTGATAGTGTTAACCTCCAGCTACATACTGTCAAAGTCAAATTTTGTAGACACCATTCTGTCATTTTCATCAAATTCAACTAACAGATATCTGGAGTAGATATCATCACGCCCCCTAACCATCAATTTATCAGATTTTTCTTTAAGGATTTCTCGTGTTTCTTCCCTAGTCATACCGGGTTTTAATTTGAAGGACAACTGGCGAAGAAGAGAATGCTCTTTTAACATTTCGTCAGCTTCATCCCAATAATGCTCTCTTGCCACCAGACAGGAGGGGCCATTGTCCTTATCCCAGATTACTGCAATATTGAGCTCATTACACTGATATGATGATGCAGCTGTTTCATCAGGAGTAAACTTGCTTTTATCAAAAATATTGAAAAAATGCTTTTCATATTTTGGGTATATTAATTTTCCGTTATACCAGACTTCAAAAAAGCCCTTTTCCATTCCCAAAAATTCAACCGACTCGAGAAGTCCGTTTTCATCATAATCCAAACGTATACTGTATTCATCATAGAAGTCCGATCTTCCATTAAACCACGGGGCATAAACAGCATTACCCATAGCCTTTCTGGCTTCTTCCCTTGTCATGTTGAAGACCAGATCTCCGATTGACTTATTTGGTATCCATTCAAAAACCTTCATATTAAACCTCCCAATTATTGTCTTCCAATTTGTTCACGAATTTCAGCATTTCTTTGATTTCTCTGTCATACCTGGAACCAAATAGCGAACGGATAGTATTTATTTCTTCGATAATGACATATTTTATTCTTCCCTGTTGTATAAGTTCAATTTGTTTTTTTCTATAATCCGCGGAGGACTTATAGCGTCCGTATGATTTTGTATCCAGATGATCACTTTTAAGCATACGAATACACGGCGCTGTATTATAGGATAACAGTCCTGTGGCACTGAGAGCCTCAGCACTTATTATATGGTGAACATCGTATAGGGAGCCGTCTGTACAATATTTAACGTAATCATATCTGCCTCCGATTACTGGTTTTTTATCAAGCACTGCTTTTTCTTCTTCGCTTAAATCATCAAAGAAATAAGGATAAGGTCTGCCTGTTTTGGTATACAGTGTTACAAAACGATCTTCTGCAATGCCGTCGCTAAAGTATGAACTGTATTCAATAGTATCATTCTCATTATTCAGAAACACACCTGACGATTTATTCAGATTCACTTTATTTATTGTTGATATCGTCTGCTCTCTTTCAGCGCAGGCACAACCGAGTTCGCACGCCCAACCTTTCATAAATGCCCGTTCAATATCTTTAGTGGTCACATTTTTTGATTTGTTTCTATTGACTTCTCCATAAATGTTTCTTTGGGCGATATATCTATTTCGGGAACATTCCCAACCTAAACCATAGGCATGTGCTATATCCATTATCGATGAACTTTTTTGAGGGGAATTCTTAAACATAATTAACCTCTAACTCTTAAATATAAACCACAATTTGAGCAACCTTATTGTCTTTACATGATGAATAACAAAAATGCTCTAATGCTACTGCATTTAATTTTCCACCAGCAATTCCAATCGGTAGCTCATTTAACACTTATATTATTAACACATTGAGCCAGATTTTTTACAGTAGAAAATATAAAACATCCAAGTTAATGCGTTATTGTGATTAATATTTGTTTTTATATAATTGTTTGCTGTTTCTTGAGAGTATATATTGACATTTATAAAATATTTATTTTATAAACTTTTATAGAAGAATCCATATCTTCATCCAGGCAATCAAATATCAACAACATCGTCATCTGACATAAACAATCATCAAAATCCACCACCGCTCACATAAAATCAATTACCTTTGACAAGTATCGGTCACATTTTTCACGCAAACAATGCAATTACTGATGCAATAAAACCAATATAAAAGGTTCTTCACGGAATAGTATGAACCCTGTTATTGAGCACTCTAGATTGATAACGAGGGCTTAATATGAAGTTAACTTATGAAGATAAAGTGAAGATTGCTAAAGATTATAAGAAGTTTGGCTCCAATCGCACATCGAAAAAGTGTCAAATTTCAAGAAGGTATGTAGTAATGCTTGCTAACAAATATAAAAACAACTGTCTTAATAAACATTCAAAAAATAATAAGTACACGCTAGAATTTAAATTAAATATAATTACAGCTTATGTTCAAGGAGAAGGTTCATTTGAATCACTCGCGAATAAATTTGGAGTAGATTCGAAATGCAGGTTGTATGAAGTTGTCTGTAAAGGTGATCGGTGTCCAATATAATTCCAAAAAAAGTATGAAATTTACCATTAATATATATACTTTAAAGCATTGATTCGTTGAGACGGCAAAGCTGTATTTCCGAATCATAATTCCTAAACGAATTTAACGAGGATAAATATGAATAAAGCAGTCATTTCAGCAATGGCAGTTATTGCTTCTGTTGCAGGTTCTCAGACTTCTGCTGCAGAATTTGAAGACAATGGTTTAACCATTATCACTGACAACTTTAAAGTTGAAGAACGGAAACAGGATGAAAAATCAATTCTCATCGTAAAGCAGGATAATGAAATAGGAACTCTCGGAGACAGGGTTGTTGTTTCCGGGGAGAAGAATCCTAATCACATTGCTTATGTGAAGAATGCCAACAATCACAATTTTATTATTAAAAATAAACTTATTGTTCAGTGCCGGAAGCATCAGAACTGCATTCCTTCCGGACTTAATTCAGAACAGATTTCCAAGAATATTTATGAAATAACTGTTGAAAATTATGACCAATGGAAGTCACTTCAGAAGGAACTGAGCAATACCGCAGGTGTAATTAATGTTGCTCCTTCACTGTATGACGGTTCAAATATTGAACTCAGATAAGAATACTTCAGTCATTCCGATGTCCTTCTTTTCAGCAGAAAGCGACATTTAACTGATGAATCATATGTCTGTCCGATAAGTATTTAATCCGGACAGAGAAAATAATTTAGGATGAATTTATGAAATTATCTGCAAAAAATGCCTGTCTGGCACTGTTTAATGCATTACTTCTTTCTTCCATTACTGCATGTGGCAGTGGAGGCGATGAAAAAGATCCGGGACCTAAACCTAAACCTACCCCTGTTGCAGAAGATGAAATAACCGAAACGGAGCAGAATGAATCAAATGTCACTCTTTCTGTTACCCAGCATGGCGACATGTTTACCGGTAAGCCTTTTATCATCAAATTTGAACAGAAGCCTTCAGTCAGTTCTCTTAAAGGTCAGATATCACCGGTTATTACCGCTAAATATGGCGTCGTAACAGATGTTAATCCTCTTACTGATGAATCAGCCGCCTCGGGAACTGTTTTCTATTATCTTCCGCTCAGCGCGCTGAAAGCTCTCGGTGATGTCTACAGTTTTACTGAAGAATTTACGGTAACTGATGCTGATGGCAATATTTCCGTATACGAACTTGCACAGGGTGCGAATACTTCTCACGGCGATCCGCTGTTAACTGATCAGTGGCATATCAGAAATGTCAGTCAGAATCCGTTTAAAGTATCTAAGAAACCTGTTAAGGGGATTGACCTTAATGTTATTCCTGCATGGCATGAAAAGGATTCGAACAATGAGCTTCTCTCCGGTAAGAATGTCAGGGTTGGTGTATGGGATGCTCCTATAGATCTTAATCATGAGGAGTTAAAGGACAAAATTTACACTCCTTCAGGAATTACCTCTGACGTGAACAAGGGACTGACATTAAATGAGGTAATTAAAAATCCTAGTATACTTCATGGTACCGCAGTTTCCGGTATTATCGGAGCTTCCGCAGGTAATGCCAAGGGGGGCAGAGGCATTGCACCGGATGTGCTGCTTACCTCATATGCCATGAATGGTGTTGATACCAGTTTCCTCGCCAGAAAGGATGATCTTGATATTGTTAATGCAAGTATCGGCTCCAGCAACAGTTTTGCCTTTGACCCTGCATTCGAAATGACACTGCAGGCAATGTTTGAAAATGGCATACCTTTGATTAAAGCTGCCGGTAATCAGTTCAACTCGATAACCTACGACCATGATGATCTGTATCCTACAAAAGCATGTCTCAGATATAAAGTGTCGTGTCAGTATGAACAGTCTTCATCCCTTGAACGAGGAAGATATCAGATCAATGTTGCTGCTTTGAACTCTCTGGGTGAACATTCTTCTTATTCTTCAGCCGGTTCTCATATATGGGTAAGCGGTACCGGCGGTGAATTCGGCTACCGAGGTTCAGGCAGTGATTCTGCCGCAGTGGTGACCTCAATTTACAGTCAGGATCCATCAAAATATTCTGATTGGGATGCCGGTACTCCATGGAGAAAAGACAGTACTAACTATGAAGCCCGTAAATTCTATACACAAAGGATGAACGGAACCTCTGCGGCTACACCTTCCGTTACAGGTGTTTCTGCTCTTGTTCTTCAGGCAAAACCTGATATTACCGTACCTCAGTTGCGTTATATTCTTGCAACAACTGCAAGAAATGACAGGGACTGGAGTTCTCTTGCCTACTCCAGCATCAGTGCCTATGACAGTGATCTCGGTGAAACGGTAACTCCTGACAGAGGATGGAATTCAAATGCATCAGGACTGCGTTTCTCCAACAGATACGGATTTGGTGTGGTTGATGCCGAAAAGGCCGTTAAAGCCGCTTTAAACTGTAACAGTGATGAATTATGTGCCAAGAGAGCCAGTCTGCCTCAGGATTACAAGAATACCAACAGTAATCCATGTACAACATCAGATGACGGCAAGATTGTAACCTGTATCTTCTCAGATTTTGTCAATACTGAGGATTCAAGCGATAATCAGTCAGAAATTGAAGTTGAAGAAGTATCTGTTAACCTGAATTCCTTCGGTTATACTTCAGACACTCCTGAAACCATTGTTGAAGATGACAATGCTGCTTCATATTGTAATTATGCCGCATCAAACGATGGATACATTGCCGCAATTGCATATGCAAACAATCTCCTGCAGATGGAAATCAGATCACCGAATGGAACCATTGCTCTTGTTAAGCCGGTTTATGCAAACTGGGATTTCTCAGGTAAGGTTCTTAACAGTGTATACGGTCTTGGCTACAAGTCTCCGTTCCTGGTAAATACTTCTGATTTCTTTACCGAAAAGTTCTCTGCTTCAAACAACCTGTTCATTCTTACCTTTAAGAGTAAGTGTTCAATTGACGTAGACGAACTCAACAAGCATATCTATCTGCTTGTCGGCGGTTACCCTGATCGTGCGGCAGACTAACCGTCTTTTCTGATTTTAATAGTACGAACCCCGTTATTGATCACTTGATTGATAACGGGGTTTTATTATGAAATTAACTTATGAACAAAAGTTATTAGTTATTGAAGACGATCTTTCGTACTCGTCTGAGAGGATAGCAGGTTGGGCTTTCGCTGAACTCCCCTTTTGGCCCCACAGCTCGCATCTACTTCAAAAAACGCCTCTATTCTCCAACAGTAGTGCCCTATATTCTTAATAGCTGCTTTAACTTTGAACTCTTTGAAATTACTAAACTTAAAATTATTTTTGAAGTGTCTAATTCATAAGACTTATTGTTTTTTTGTTATAATAACGTGAAATACATCAAACAAAACCGTCTGAAAAGATATCTTCTTCTCTCTTTTTCATCTTCTGGCTATATGAAATAAAGTATTTTTTTTGCTTTGGTCGCTTTATTCTGAATTTTTTTAATTGAATCTTCTCTTTCCCAGATATCACCTAAGCCTGTTAGGTAACATATTGTTGCCCATTCAGCATAAGGAATTTTAACTTTTCCAGTTCTCCAGCGTGATATTGTCGCTAGTTTTACACCTATCAGGTCAGCCCACTCCTGGAGAGTGTAGTTAAGCTCATCCATCGCTTCCACAACTTCCTCTGATGTTGGTCTAACCCAGTCGGAAAAAGAACATAATGTTTCGTCTCTAATCATTAGTGTAGAACGATCGAAAAAGTTGACCACTAAAACGATCAGAAGTTGACCACCCTGATTTTAATTTAAACGTTAATTCTTTGCCAATAAATTTGCTTTTTTAGCAGAGAGCAATCTGTAACTGTTATGAAACGACCTTTGTCAAGCAGAAATTTAGGCAAGACATTTTCCTCAGTGTAAGCACGGCATTGGCCACTCTGTTATACGGGGGTTGGTTACCTCAGGTCAATGGTTCGCCGCGAATTCTATTTGTCTGTAGTCGAGGATCACTGTTCATAGTGCCATCATAGTTTCATCGTAGATAATTCAAACCTTCTTGATGAAAAACGTCTTATCTAAATCACTGTCAGTTTCAGATGTTTAAGTAATCACATCCGGCTATAAATTTACTCTAATTAAACAGTTATCAGGCATTAGCTCTCTAACTTCGTTATTACTATATTCA